>DOCS01000093.1:5347-7284 GCA_003503355.1 Opitutia bacterium | reverse complement strand
GGCGGTGACCGAGCGCACGCGTTTAATGTTTGTGGCCAGTCCGAATAATCCGACTGGGGTTGCGAATGCAGAGGCAGATTTATTGCAGTTGGCGGAACGCCTGCCGGCTCATGTGATTCTTTGCTTGGATGAAGCGTATGCTGAGTATTTGGAGCAGGCTCCTGATTTGTCTGCCGCCATTCAAGCGGGGCGCAAAGTGGTTTGCTTGCGGACCTTTTCCAAAATTTATGGGCTCGGCGGTTTGCGCGTGGGCTATGCATATGGCGATCCGCAACTGATCGCGCTGCTGCATCGAGTGCGTCAGCCGTTTAATGTCAACGTGGTGGCGCAGGTGGCGGCGACGGCGGCCTTGGGGGATGTTGAATTTGTTTCGATGTGCCGCTGTGAGAACGAGGCGGGCCGAATTATGCTGTGCGAGGGGCTCGCGGCGCTAGGCTTCGAGACGGTTGGAGGGCAGGCAAACTTTGTTCTCAGTCGCGTTGGTGACGGCAAAATGATTTTTGAGGTATTGCAGCAGTGTGGTATTATCGTGAGGCCTTTGGCGCCTTATGGAATGCCTGAATATGTGCGCATTACGATCGGGCGTGCGGTAGAGAATCAGCGTTTGTTGGATACGCTGGGCGAACTGATTGAGAGCGGTGCGATCGCTCAACTCGGATGAGTGACGCGTGGATCAATTTTACCGTTTCGTTGAGTGCGGTGGTGCTGATGCTTTTGCTGCATGCGTTTCTGGTGATGTGCGAAATCAGCTTGGTGAAGTTTCGTTATGGCGGTGTGGATGATGCGACGCTGCGGCGTTTGCAGGCGCGGCGTGGGATTGCCTATCTCATGCAGCATGGCGACCAGACGGGTCGCGTGGTTCGGTTTAGTAAGACGCTGTGTACGGTAGCCGTGGGCTTGTTGCTGATGCCTTTGGTGAGTGATTTCTTCAGTTTGCTTGAGTTCACTGCAGAGCCAGATCGATGGCTGGTGGTGTTGCTTTCGTTTGTCTGTGCGGTGTCGGTGCATTTCTTTTTTGCGGAGATTTTTCCGCGTGGTCTGGCGATGCGCAATCCGGTGAAAGCGATTCAGCACTCCTATCGAGTGCTGCTGGTGTTTCGGGTGATTACCTTGCCCGCGATGTTCTTTTTTCGCGGCTTGAAGCGCATATTGTTTCGTCGGCTCGGCGTCGATGTCGACGATGAGTTGAACCCGCTTGATTTGGATGTGCAAATTCGCGCAATGGGCGAGGATAGCAGCACGCTTTCGCCGGTGGTGCGTAAGATTGTGGACCGCACCTTGCAGATGCGCGAGTTGGTGGTTCAGGATGTTTTATTGCCGCGCAGTCAGGTGGTGATTTGTGACCTGGAAGCTAATTTTCAGGCAAACCTCGAGTTAATGAAGCAGGCGGGGCATACTCGTTTTCCGCTTTGCCGCGGGAATCTCGACGACTGCGTGGGGATTCTACACATCAAAGATATGTTTCGTTGGGCGAGGGCGTTTTCAGAGATCGATCCGCTTAAATTGAAGCGCAATGTCGCCGTTTTTGAATTGGAGACGCCCCTAGAAGAGGCGTTGGAGCGTATGCTGCGGGCCAAGTTTCACATGGCGTTGGCTGTTGACGAGTTTGGCGGTATTGTCGGGGTGATTACTTTGGAAAGTATTCTGGAGGAGCTCGTGGGTGAAATTCAGGATGAATTTGATAGTGAGGAAGATCAAATTTGCCCGCTTCGGGCTCCGAATACCTATCGGATTTCAGGGCTGACTCCCATTCACGATATCGAAGAGTCGCTCGGAGTCGATATTGAGAATGATGAAGTGTCGACCTTTGGCGGTTTGATTACCGGCGAGTTGGGCTGCATTCCCTCGCGCGGGGATACGCTTACGGTCGACGGTATGCAGATTACGGTCGATGAGGTGGACGAGCGCAGGGTGATTGCCGCGCGAGTCGTTTATGG
>DOCS01000093.1:549-5207 GCA_003503355.1 Opitutia bacterium | reverse complement strand
CGGGGTGAAGATGAAGCGGTCGCTGCCGAGCTTGTTGTAGGCTTCGACGAGCAATTTTATTTGCGGGCGGCGCATTTGCAGTAAACGAGGGAGTAGGCTGTTGAGATCTTCGGTGTTGCCGAGTTTGAGGTTTACTCGGATGAGCTCGGATAGGATTTTTTGATTGTGTGGCTTTCGTTGATGGGCAGTCGTCAGGACCTTTCGGGCCTGTTGGTTGCAGTCGTTGTTGTTGAGGCGACGTGCGACGTTGAGATAGGTTTGCGGCAGGCTTTTTGGCTCTTCGATGAAGTTTTGTAGGTAAATTTCGCCGAGGTCGGAGCGTTCGGTGCAGTAGGCCGCCACTGCGCGTAAACTGTTGAAAATCGCCCAGCGCTGGGTTAGCCAGTCTGGCCTTTCTGTCAGCAGTTCTTCGGAGAAGTCGAGCGCACCTTGATGGTCTTTGTGAGCTAAGTGTGCCTCGATTAGGAGTAGGGCGAATGCATCGATGTTAAATTCGTGTTCTAGAGCTTCTTCATAGGTGCGCCGGGCTAGTTCGATGTTTCCCGTGTTTGCTGCGAAATTCGACAAGGCCTGTAGTGCGTTCGCGTCGTCACGGAACAATTTAAGCATACGCTGAGTCTCCCCTTGTTCGCGCTTTAGGTCGCCAGCCTTGTTGTACATGTAGAGGAGTTCTAGTCGAGGCGTCAGGCTGAGCGGGGCTTTGACGTTGCATAATATCGCATAGCGTCGAGCTTGGTCCATGTTGCCCATTTCGCGGTGGTAGCGACTGAGCTGCATCATTAGCGGTTCCGCGTCTGGAAACTTGGGAAGTGACTTTTCCATCAGCGTAATCGCGGCGATTTGCTCGCCGCGGTCCCAGTAGATTTGGGTCGACAGCATAAGACCTTCGAGCGATTTGAGCAGGTCGTAGGTGATTAGATAGTCTTCGGCTTGATCGTAGTTGCCGCGTTGATAGTTCGCATTTGCTGCGGCAAAGGCTAATGTGCGGTTTCTGGTCGTTAGTTCTGCCTTTTCGGGCAAGTATTTGTCGGCTACCTCTTGGACCTTATCGTCCATTTGGTGGCGTAGTAGTAGTTTCAGGGTTTGCTTGAGGTAGTCGGGGTTCTCGATGCCGCCGTTGTCTAAACCTATAAGCATTAGTTCGGCCGCGATGTCGTCGCGTTTGAAGGCTAGTTCATAAAATTCAGCTAAGACGCGACGGCCTTCTAGATTTCCTGGGGAGCGTGTCACGCCTAAGCGTAGTAAGCGCAGGGCGTCCCTATAATTACCGTGTTTAATTTCCGCGAGTCCCTTGCCGATATGATAGTCACCCATTTCTATGCGGTGGTCATCCATTCGAAAGGGTAGGGTCAGCATGCCTGCAAAGCGAACAGCTTCAAAGTCTTTCTTATGTTTGAAATAGCTGTAAAGGGTCGCAGCTGCGCAGATCCATACCGCGATGGATAATGCAAGGAGTGTTGTCAGGATTCGTCCCCAGCGCAACGTGATCTGTATTCGCCCTTCCGCGTCCTCTCGTTGGAGTGCGAACCCCAGTAGTATTGGAGTTTCATTGAATGTTGGGAGCTTCGTTGTGGCGTTGTCTTTCATACGTATAAGTGAGACGGTGTCTAGTGCTTTCAAGGGTTGTGGGGATTGCCTTGTTCGCCAAGTTAAAATGAATTCTAATTCTTATCGATTAACTGAAATGTCCATCAAATGGTAAGAAGCTCACTGAGTGTTTTTAATGTAGAGCAGAGCAGAGCAGAGCAGGGTGAGGAAATGTCGCATCACGTTGCACCTCGGCATTTTTCAGGAAGCGACCGCGAGGGTGGGGGCGTTTTCGCGGTCCAGGTGTTCTGTGGGGCATGCGGTCTGTGGGGTGGAGGCGTTCTCTGGTTATGTGAATTGGAAGCCAGGGGAGGCTACCTCAAGCCTGCGGTATTTAAGTATGAAGTAAATGCCAGCAAATCTAGTGGCTGTCGTGTTGGCGCAATATCATCCGTGAGCTGATGGCGGTGTGCGCGTTGTGAAGATTGCCGCCTTCTATAAGACGTGCAGAAGCGCAAGCGCCCAGGTGGCATGTGTGGCACATGTGTCACCTGCGTCGCTCGAGATGCAGTACGTCGGTACTTTAAATCGGCAATCCAAGCGAGCTGGCTAGACTCGCCTATCTGCGCGTATTTATGAGTCACGTGCAAAGGGGGATCTTTTTAGGCGTTAAGAATTGGGGTAAATAATAGAACTTTTGGCTTGCTGTTTGCGATGCCTGTAATACTGCTTCTCGATTCACATCGGTCATGTTTAACGCGATTTAACGTTTGGCGTTGGTCGATGGTAATTATTAAATAAAAAATCTAACTATACTAAAATGAAAAAGCTCCTATTACTTTCTGCTAGTGCTTCTTTGCTATCTTCGGCTGCTTGGTTGCAGGCCTCGCCTCTTTTTTCGGTTGGCGACAATGTTGATGTGTTTTTTGACGGGTCGTCCAATTTGCGTTGGTCTTCCAATTTGTTCAATGATGAGAGTGGTGAGGTTGATGACCTGCTCTTGACGTTGACTCCAGGTTTTGAGGTTGATTTCGTGCGCGGAGAGTCTAACGTCGATCTGAGCTTGCTTGCTCGTTATGATCTACTTCGCTACCATGATCACAATGAAGTTGATACTGAGCTTGCTCACGTCAAGGCGAAGGGTTCGTATGAGGCTGCTCGTTTAGATCTTACTGCTTCGGCTAGTTTTGATGAAAGTCAGACTGCATCTAGTCAGGGTCAAAACTTGCCTGGGCAGTTGTTTGAGTCGGAGGCTACTCGGGTCGGTTTGGAGGGCGAATATCAGTTGTCTCCTAAGTTTAGTTTTGGTGCTGGAGTGAATTATTATGACACAAAGTATGTGTCCGCTAACACAGTTGGTGCTTTTGCTGATCGCGAGGAAGTTTCCGTACCTGTTGATGTTTATTATGAGTTAACGCCCAAGCTGGACTTGAGCCTGGGTTATTCTCGTGTTGAGGCTGAGGTTGGTGCGGCAGGTTCTGCAGCTTATGATCAGGTAACAAACTTCTACAGTTTGGGTGCTCGTGGTGAGTTGCTGCCTAAGTTGAGTGGTTTCTTGAAGCTTGGTTACAGAGAAAATGAGTTCACTAATAAAGGGATGTTCGGTGCTGATTTAGATTTCAGTTATGCGGTTACTCAAAAGTTGAATTCGTCCCTCGCGTTGTCACGTGATTTTGGTGTCGGTGGTGCCGGTGATAGTACTGAAAATTCTTCCATTAAACTTCGTGCGGATTACTCAATTGATGAGCAGTATTCAGTGAGCGCGAATCTTGGTTATGATTTGCGTGATTATCAAAGCAGTGACCGCGAGGACGATCAGTACTCCGCTGGGGTACGCTTGGATTATGTATTGGATGAAAACTGGCGCTTGAGCACTGGGTACACTTATTCCGAAAATGATTCGAGCCTAGCTCTGTCGAGCTATGTCAATCACGCTCTGAATCTTTCGGCTTCGCTTCGTTACTAAAAATTTGAACCATATCCCGTTCTTACGGTCAAAATGCCTCTACTTAGAGGCATTTTTTTTGATCTTATGAAACTTATCACATCCCTTCTTCTTGCATCCTGTTTGTGCTGCACTTCTATTATCCTTGCTCAAGAGCAGGCTTCTGGCGGCGCTTCCAACGCCTCTTCAGGCGCTGTCGGTTATTCCGGTGGTGGTTCTAGTGGTGTTGGTATTATTGTTGGGGATAATTATGTCCTCAAGCCTTCCGATGTTATTCAAGTGGAGGTGTATCAGGAGGTTGATTTAGATAAGTCGGTCCGAATTGAGGGTGATGGCACTGTGGCTTTGGCTCTGATCGGTAAAGTCAAGCTCGCTGGTATGGCTGTGGCAGAAGCGCAGTCGCTGATTACAGATTTGTATAATCGCGACTATTTAGTGGATCCTCAGATTTCTCTCTTGGTCGTTTCTTTCGCTCCTAGGGTGATTCGAGTTCTTGGTTCCGTGAATAGTCCAGGAGTGGTCGAGATTCCGCCTGACCGTGACTTGACTTTGACGGAGGCCATTGCGGGGGTTAACGGCATCAGCCGATTGGGGAATCCCAAATCCCTAAAGATAAAACGTGTTAATGGGGATCAGGGCGCGCTGCAAATGCAGGTGAATTTTAGTAAAATCGTGACGGACCCTGATGTGGACGATGTTGTCCTCCAGGAGGGTGATACGATTTGGGTCCCCGAGAGAATTATTTAACGAATACAAGATTTCTATGAAAAATGATTATGTAAGAGGTGCCCCTGATCCGAATGCGGGTGGCTATGGTTACGGCAGTGGCTACGGTGATGGTTCTTATGGGGATGGAGGCTATGGGGCGTCCTCTCCGCAGCGATCCTTGAAGGACTATTTGCTCATGTTTCGGGAGCGAATTTGGTATCTGATTGTTGTATTCTTCATCATTTTTGCCGGTTCGGTTCTTTACAGTTTTAATAAAACGAAGGTTTATACTGCGGTCGCAATGGTTCAGTTACTGCGCGACGACCCGTCTGTGCTGGCCACCAGGGAAGTGGAGCAAAATCAGATCCGTGGTGCGGAGGATGTAAATACGCAACTAAGTGTTTTTAACAGCGGCGCCATTATCAAGGGTGTGGCGAAGCGTCTTCAGGGCAAAGAGCGCGAGCGTTTTATGGCTCCT
>DOCS01000093.1:0-491 GCA_003503355.1 Opitutia bacterium | reverse complement strand
GCTGCGCGCGTGGCCAACCTTTTTGCCGATGAGTTTATTAATTATAATCTCACCCTGAATATTGATGGCTCGATGAAGGCGGTGGAGGACTTGCGGATTCGTGCAGATCAACAACAGGTGCGTGTGGAAGAGCTCGAGTTGAAACTTGCAGAATATCGGGAAAAGAACAACGCAGTGTCGTTGGATGACCAGGAAAATATCGCGAGTGTGCAGCTTTCTCGGCTAAATGAGATTAAGCTCACTAATAAGAATCTCTATGATAATCTTGATACACGGTGGAACTTGATTGAGACCTACCGTCGATCCGGACGAAACTTGTGGGAGCTTTCGTTTGTCTCCGAGCAGGAGCGTGTGGCTAACTTGCTGGAGCGAATTACTGGCACTAAAATCAGTATTTCGTCTAAGGCAAAGCGCTATCGTTCTAAGCATCCGGTAATGATTGATCTGTTGCAGACATTGCAGGAGTCAGAAGTGGAGTTGGTGTCTGCTGT
>DOCS01000066.1 GCA_003503355.1 Opitutia bacterium | reverse complement strand
AGCAGTACTTTGTCGCCTTCCTTGACATAAAAAGGCTTGTCGTCTGCCTTGCCTGTGCCAAGCGCCACAACTTCAGCTTCCTGGGACTTTTCCTTAGCGGAATCAGGAATGATGATGCCGCCACGGACTTGTTCATCTTCTTCAATGCGCTTCAACAGAACGCGTTCACCGAGTGGTTTGATTTTCATACTTTTATTTATTTTTAGTTTGGAGATTTACTGATTAACAAAAGGTGCGCACGGGCAATGAACACGTGCGCACCCGGTTAAAGCTTATTTCTTGTCTTCGTCGACGACTTCGAAGTCGGCATCAACGGTTTCGGCGTCGGCCTGCTTCGCTTCGGATGCGGCCTCACCGGCGGCATCTTCGGGCGCAGCACCTTCAGCGGCGGCACCTTCGGCAGCCTGCTGGCTGTACATTTCTTCAGCGAAGGACTGCATGATTTCAGTGATCTTTTCCTTCGGCGCCTTCAATGCATCGACATCGGCTTCCTTGTCTTCGAGGACTGCCTTGGCTTCCGTGATGGCTGCTTCGAGCTCGGTCTTCTTGTCCTCAGGGATCTTGTCGCCAAGGTCCTTGATCTGCTTTTCGGACTGATACACCATGTTGTCGAGTTCGTTACGCGCTTCGACGCCGGCCTTGAGGGCCTCGTCTTCGGCAGCGTGTGCTTCGGCTTCGCGCTTCAGCTTTTCGACCTCATCTTTATCGAGACCGGAAGAACCAGAGATCGTGATGTGCGTTTCTTTGCCAGTGCCTTGATCCTTGGCAGTCACGTTGAGGATGCCGTTGGCATCGATATCGAATGTCACTTCGATCTGAGGCACGCCACGTGCAGCCGATGGAATGCCATCGAGGCGGAAATTACCAAGCGTCTTATTGTCTCGGGCCATCGGGCGTTCGCCCTGCAGCACCTGGATGTCAACCGCAGTCTGACTGTCCGCGGCTGTGGAGTATGTCTGACTCTTCTTGGTTGGAATGGTGGTGTTACGCTCGATCATCGGCGTGGCGACTCCGCCAGCAGTTTCGATGGAAAGCGTGAGTGGCGTCACGTCGAGGAGCAACACGTCGCGCACGTCGCCCTGAAGCACGCCGCCCTGAATGGCTGCACCGATCGCAACGACTTCATCGGGATTCACACCTTGGTGTGGTGCCTTACCGGTGAGTTCGTGAGCAATCTCAACCACCTTAGGCGCACGTGTCATACCACCGACAAGCACGAGCTCACCGATTTCAGCAGTGTTGTGGCCGGAGTCTTTCAAGCATGACTTAAACGGAGCGATGGTACGCTGGTAGAGCGAATCGCAGATCTGCTCCAGCTTGGAGCGGCTCAGTGTGATATTAAGGTGCTTCGGTCCGCTGGCGTCTGCAGTGATAAACGGCAAATTGATGTCTGTGCTCTGCGTCGAGGACAGTGCGATCTTGGCCTTTTCCGCTTCCTCCTTGAGGCGCTGGAGCGCCATATTGTCGGAGCGCAGGTCGATGCCCTGTTCCTTCTGAAATTCTTCAATGAGGAAGTCGATCAGCGTACTGTCCCAGTTATCACCACCGAGGTGTGTATCACCATTGGTCGCTTTAACTTCAAAAACACCGTCGCCGATTTCGAGAATCGATACGTCAAAGGTGCCGCCACCCAAGTCATACACGGCGATCACTTCGTCTTTGCCCTTGTCGAGGCCATACGCCAGTGCCGCAGCAGTCGGCTCGTTAATGATACGCTTCACTTCAAGACCGGCAATCTGGCCGGCATCCTTGGTTGCCTGGCGCTGCGCGTCATTGAAATAAGCAGGCACCGTGATGACCGCTTCTGTGACTGTTTCGCCGAGATAGGCTTCAGCATCCGCCTTGAGCTTCTGCAAAATCATCGCAGAGATCTGCTCCGGAGCGAATTGCTCCTTGGCGCCTTTGACCTCACACTCGATGTAAGCATCACCGTTCTTGCCCTTAACGATTGCGTAAGGCAGGCTTGACGCTTCTTCCTGCACTTCAGTGAACTTGCGTCCGATGAAGCGCTTGGCCGAAAAGATCGTGTTGCTTGGATTAGTGACAGCCTGGCGTTTCGCGGCCTGGCCGATGAGGCGTTCGCCACCTTTGGCGAATGCCACAACTGAAGGAGTAGTGCGCGCACCCTCCGAGTTTGGTATAACAACCGCTTCGCCGCCTTCCATAACAGACACGCAGCAATTAGTTGTTCCTAAGTCGATTCCTATGATTTTACCCATGCCAGCATCTAAGCAGAGCCAGTGCCAGACAGCACCAAAACTCACAAGCGACTCAGCATAAGCTACTTTAAAAACAAAGCAAATACGACACACAAAAAGCTGGCACATAGATTTAAGCCAATATGGCACACTCGATGTCACACCTTAAAGTCAATGTCACACGTGTGTGTCACAAAAAGACATCCGCATTCATCCGAACGGATTGCATTTGCGTACAATCTAGCTTCAACTGCCGGCAATGCTCCCGCTAAAGAAGAAAAAGAAGGTCGACTACGAGGCGTTGAACTCAGCGTTGATGCGCATTCCACGCATGGATGTCGTTGTCGCGCGCAACTTCATCGACATCGGCATCCAGGAAATCTACGAACTGCAAGGCCGGGCTCCGGAAGTGCTATTCGAAGAAGCCAAGCGCCAACAGGCGAACATTCCAGACGACCGCATTCGTTATTTCCGCATGGCCGTCTACTATGCGGAGCATTCAGACCCCGAGCAAGCTAAGCTGCATCCTGATGCGTGGAACTAGAGCCCCCCAACCGCAGACGGCGAACCTGCCCATTATGATTCAAGAGGTCGATCTCCCCAGCGAAGTGCCGGTCATGACGCTCAGTTCAACGGTGCTCTTTCCGCAGGCCTTGATGCCGTTGTTCATTTTCGAACCCCGCTATCGGGAAATGCTGAGTGATGTCCTCGCCAACGATCGCATCTTCGCGGTCGCCGCGCTGGACGAGCGCAGTGAAGAGGCCGCCAATTCGGAGACGTCCTACTCGATCGCCGCGATTGGCGTGGTGCGGGCCTGCAAACAAAACCCCGACGGTAGCTCCAATCTGGTACTGCAAGGACTCGCCCGCGTGGAGTTGGAAACCATTGTCAGCGAAGCCCCGTACCGCCGAGCCCGCATCCGTCAAATCCTGAGTGAACCAGGCGGCACCGCGGCGCATTTGGCTACGATCCAAAGCCGGCTGCTCGACCTTATCCAGACTCAAATACGCCTCGGCGCGGCAATCCCGCAAGAAGTTCTGCAATTCCTGGGTGCCGTCAGCGAACCGGAAAATGCACTCGATCTGGCCATTTACACGCTGTGCTCCTCGGCAACGCTCAAACAAGCGCTGCTCGAAACCAGGGAAATCCTGCCACGCTACGAAAAATTCGAACAATTTCTGCACTCAGAAATCAAACGCCTCAAACTCGACCTGAAGCTGCGCGGCGATCTGAACGACGAGCATATCGGCAACAACTAGGCAATCCCAGCGGAACTTCACCCGCTCGAGCTGCGCGGCCTCTAAAAATAAAAGCGCAGCAAGCAGCGATTCATCTCGATGACATCCACTGAGACCAGCGAAAGCGGCTCGTCCCCCACCCGGCTCTCGACTTCACATGCAAATTGGTCGCCATCCAGCTCGAATTGTCGCGACCAGCACATCTTACCCCAGCCAACAAAAAAGGCGGACCACTCGATAACGGGCAACAAACACCACACGCCGACCGCCTCTAGCATTGTAAAACAGCTGAAGACTCGCCATCCCTAGCAGGGTGACTGCTGAAAACATCTCCAACTGGCTCCTTCAATTTAAATTCGCAACTGGTATCGCCCAAATCCTCGGCTTACTCGTTTCGGCGCTGTACCTCGCGGGATTAGCATGGCTAGCCAACTACGCAGCCAAGCGCTTCATCAACTCGGTCATCCACCCACTCATTCACAAGTCGGGTGCCCAGTGGGACGACAAACTAGCCGAACACCGCGTGCTGATCCGCTTCTCGCACATCGTTCCAGCAGCGATCATCCACTTTTTCGCGCCGACACTTTTTGAGACGCACCCGCAGCTGATCGCGTTCTGCCAAGTCGTGGTCAACATCTATCTGATCGTCATCGCGCTATTGATCATCGATGGCGTGCTCAACTTCTGCCGCGCAATCTGGGACCGACTCCCGGTCGGCAAGCGCTTCCCCGCCAAAAGCTTCATCCAGGCTGCGAAGCTGGTCATCAACCTAGTCGGTTGCATTTTCATTCTCTCAGCCATCCTCGGCAAATCACCGCTGGTGCTTTTCTCCGGACTCGGTGCGGTGACCGCGATTTTACTCCTCATCTTTAAGGACGCCATTCTCGGCCTGGTCGCCGGCTTCCAACTCTCGGTCAACAATATGGTGATGGTCGGCGACTGGATCGAAATGCCCGGCAGCGGCGCGGACGGGGATGTGATCGACGTCTCGCTCACCACGGTAAAAGTGCAGAACTGGGACAAGACCATTACCACCATCCCGACCTATGCGCTGATCTCCGACTCGTTTAAAAACTGGCGCGGCATGAGCGAATCCGGCGGCCGCCGCATCAAACGCTCGCTACAGATTGACCTGCGCACCATTCAATTTGCCGACGAAACGCTGCTGGAACGCTTCAAACGCATCAACATCCTGCGCCCCTACTTGGAATCCAAACTCGACGACATCCAGCACTACAATGCCAACGTTGCCGACGACTTCTCCGAATTAATCAACGGACGCCGCCTCACCAACGTCGGCACCTTCCGCGCCTACTGCGTGGCCTACCTGCGCAACCATCCAAAAATTCATCAAAGCGGCATGACACTGCTGGTGCGCCAACTCCCACCGACCCAGACTGGCCTACCGATCGAACTGTACGCCTTCGCCAACGACACCGCGTGGGCGAACTTTGAAGACATACAGGGAGACATCTTCGATCACCTACTGTCCATCCTGCCTGAGTTCGCACTCGGCGCCTTCCAAGCGCCAAGCGGCGCGGATCTGGAAAAAGCAGGCGCACGGCTGATTACCGCGAATTAAGCGTCACTCGACCTGCAGAATCAGCCCCTTGAGCGCATAACTCTGGGGCAAGTTTAACAGTGTAGGAAAATCAAACGGCTGACCGGTGCGTGCAAAGATACGACCTTCACGACCGACTGCTGCCGCGGCAGCGCCCACCATGCGCTCAAAGGCCTCCTGAGTCACCGTCGACGAACGACAGTAAGTGGCCAACACACCACCCGGCGGCAAACAGGCAAACGCACTGGCATGCAGCTGGTGCAGGCTCGCCAAATCACCATCCTCCAGCGCAGGCGGATCCAGCACAATGCAGTCAAAATCCCCGACCGTGCGCTCGGCAAGAAAAGCCGCAGCGTCACAATCCATGGTTTCGACAAAACATTCGTTGCGCTGTGCATTCGCGCCGATGGCTTTCACACAGGTATCTGAAAAGTCAGTCGCCACGACATGTTCCGCCCCGCCCTTTAAGGCCTGCAGCGCAAACGCCCCGGAATGGGAAAATGCATCCAACACCACACGCCCGTCACACAGACTCCCCACCAGCGCATGTTGCTCGCGTTGATCCAAGAAGAAACGCGGCTTTTGCGGATGCATTAAATCGAGTCGATACGCCACCTCATCGATTTCAATCCAACGCCCTTTCAAATTATTACCGCTCAGCGTACGGATGCTGCGCTCTAAACCAAACGCCTCCCGCACTTCGCAATCATTGAGAAATACGATCTCCCGCGGATTGAAGTGCTCCTTCAAAATCTCCGCAATCACATCCAGGTGTGCGTCGACCGCGGCCGTTTCCGCCGTAATCGTCAGCACATCGTCATATTTTTCCACGATCAGCCCCGGCAAATAATCGGCATCGGCACTGATCAGACGCTGGCAACTGGCCTCTCCGCGGCGAGCCAAGGCTTCTTGGATCGCATCGGCGAGATAACTCTCGTCGAACGCCACGCCCTCCGCCCAACTAAAGCGCCGCCACGCAGCCGACTGGTCGCGGCGGTCAAACACGCCACTGCCCATCGAATGACCATCGTCGCCCTGCAAAGTCGCTGCCACTGCGTCCGGCAGCACGCCATCAGCTAAATCCAAGTTTTCGAGACCGACCCACGGGTGCCCCAATATTAGCCCCGAAGCATCGCTCTGCAAACGGAGCACGTTTTCCTGTGAAAAATCCATAAATAGAACAACTAGCGTGCTTGACGAAAGAACCATGCGGCGGCCCCCAACATCACGATATTGGGCAGCCATGCGGCCAGCACCACGGGGATGACCTGCCGCTCGCCCAAAATAGTCGCGATACTGATCAACACATAAAAGATCGCAAAATAGCCCATGCACTTGGAGACCCCGATCATCGGATTCGTCCGCACACCGGAAACGGCAAATGGCACCGCGAGGCCCACCACCACCAGGCAACTAAAGGGCGCAGCGAGCAGCGAGAAATAACGCACCTGATAGGCATGCACGGCGGGGTTCTCCTCCGGCGGCACTGTCTCGATAATGCGGCGCAATTCGAACAGCGACAGCCCCTTCGGA
>DOCS01000257.1 GCA_003503355.1 Opitutia bacterium | reverse complement strand
CTCATTCGCCGCATCATTGCGCATCAATTCACGATACACTCCTGTCTCGCCATCGACCCCCATCGGCGGCACTCGGTGCTTCGAGGTCAGCACCTGCATGCGATGCCCTCGCGCCGACAACGCCTCTGCTACCTGTCGGCAACGATCGTCGTGACCGCTATGGCCAAGCGGTGGGTATAACGCTGTTAAAATTAAAATCTTCACGTAATAAGGGAGAGGCAATAAGACGAGTTTATTGAAGAACTTGAAAATAAGACAGCTGAATCAACATTAATTCGGCTGTCTCAGGGTAGAAAGAGACAACATCAGAGCCTCCAATCCAGCATAAATTGTAAAAAACAACTTCTAGTTCACCCCAAACTCACCGAGCAGTCACCGCCGCTAGTTCGCTCAACACATTTAGCCCAAGCCGCGCCACTGCATTGCAATCGTCGATTGAGCATACCGACCAAAACTAATGTGCCGCCCCTGATAAGTAGCCTTTGCCCCAAAACGCATCACGGAATCGGAATTACATATCTCCAATGGTATCGATACGGAAACCTTCTAAACGCCGTACCACCGCAACTGGGTCATTAATTTGCATCACTTCGTCAACCAAGGCTCTGGCATCCGTTATCTTCATTTTACGAATCAAATATTTCACCTCTGGGAGCATTGAAGCCGCGAGGCTCAAGGAACTAGCCCCCATCCCCAGTAACAAACTCGCGTAGATTGGATCGCCCGCCATTTCACCACACACACTCACGGGTATATTCAAACGATTGGCTTCATCGATCACATGCTTGAGCGTACGTAATACCGCGGGATGGGCGGGCTCATACAAATGCGCCACACGATCATTCAAACGATCGACCGCCATCAGATATTGAATCAAGTCATTCGTCCCAATACTGAGAAAATCAGCTTCCTGCGCCAACAGATCGACAATCGCCGCCGCGCTGGGAATCTCGACCATCGCACCCACCTCAATCGCCTCGTCAAACGCTTGATTTTCACTCCGGAGTTCAGCCTTGACCGACTCTAGTACCTGATTGGCACGTTGTAATTCAGGCAAGCCACTGATCATCGGATACATGATCTTCACATTGCCAGAAGCACTGGCTCGCAAAATGGCCCGCAGCTGCGTTTTGAAAATATCCAGGTTTTCCAAACAAAACCGGATCGCCCGGAACCCCATGAAGGAATTATCTTCCTGTGCCGCATCGTGCGTCAGGGTCTTATCGCCACCGATATCAAGGGTGCGGATAATCACCGGCTGATCACCAGCCGACTGCACCACGGAAGCATATTCTTGATACTGAGCAGCTTCCGACGGATAACCATGATGACGAAGAAAAAGCCCCTCGGTGCGAAACAGTCCCACCCCGTTCGCCTGCATCTCGACCACCTGTTGCATCTCCTGAGCACCATCGACATTCCCCATCAGGCCAATGGGAGTGCCGTCTAGCGTCTCACTCGGCTCCGAAATGACAGAGCTGTAAATTTCATCCAACTTGCGACGCTCACTGACCAGCTTGCCGTACTTGAACAGTCGCGACTCTGACGGGTTGATAACGACGATACCATCATACCCATCGATCAACAGTTCATCCCCACTCTCGATTCGATTGGTCGCATCGTGTAATCCAACCACCGCAGGAATGCGCATCGAACGAGCCATGATCACGGCGTGGCTTGTTTGCCCCCCGGCATCTGTAATAAAACCGAGCAACTTGTTGCGGTCCATATCCGCCGTATCCGAAGGCGTGATGTCCTCCGAGACAATAATACTGTGCGCAGCCAATTCGCCCAAATTCGACTTCTGCATGCCGATCATGTTGTGCAACAACCGGCGTGCCACATCCTGAATATCAGCCACACGCTCTTTCAGGTACTCGTCCTCCATTGAACTGAAAAACGCAATATAACGCTGAGCGATCTTGTTATAGCAAAACTCGATATTCTTATTCGTCGTCCGCAACTCCGAAATCACTTCATCCAGCAGTGCGCTATCTTCCAACACCATCAAATGTGCATCAAAAATGCGTGCCTCGGCCTCGCCCAACGAATCCGCCACCTTCCTGCGCACTGCTGAAATTTGCTCGCGCGTCTCAAGAATGGCTTGATCGAAACGTTCAATCTCGGAATCAATCGCGCCTTCCTGTAGATCATAGCAAGGGACATCCAGCTCTTTTTGAAGATACAACAGCGCCGCGCCATGCGCAACCCCTGGGGACGCAGCAATCCCCTCAAGGATAATTTCTTCTTTGGCGTTTTCTTCAGTCACAAAATATAAATCAGTGGGCGTGTATCTGGACAAGTTAAGCCTACACAGTGGACTTAACTACCTAATTTTCAACTCAGCTGATTGAAGTTTCAACCCAAAAGCCGCCTTCACCCCATGCATCTCTGACGATTTGTCCGATTTGCTCGGCCGAAACACCTCCTTCTTGCAGCAAAGCAAAGCAACAACTGCCGCTACCGCTCATCAAGCAATCGACGCCCGCCGCGCGCAATTGCGCCAACAAGGTGCTAATCGCCACATACTTTGCACCCACCGGGGCCTCGAAGGAGTTGTACAGCAGTTCCCCGCAACTCCCAGTTTGATAAAAACGCTCCAATCGCGCCAGCGCCGTGTGCTCACTTTCGTAGCTATCGGGCGCGCCCGCAGCCAGCCTCCCATATGCCCAGCCGGTTTCAACGCCATATTCCGGCCGAAACAGCACCAACCGCGCGCCACGCAAACCCGCAGCCAACGCATCGTCGAGCGGCTCAATAATCTCGCCGCGCCCACGCATCAGCGCCGGCTTCGCCTCGACGAAAAACGGACAATCCGAGCCGATCTCCGCCGCAAGCACACACAACACATCGTCCGTGAAAGGCGTCCCGAGCAGTGTATTCATCCCGCGCAGTGCGACCGCAGCGTTACCGCTTCCACCGCCAAGCCCCGCCCCCATCGGGATCCGTTTGTCCAAATCAAATTCGAAATAAGCCTCACCGCCCAATCGGGCGCGGAAGACTGCCGCCGCCTTCAAGATCAGGTTTTCAGGCCCCAGCGGAACCGCCGGGTCCGAACAGCGCAACACATCCGCGGAGGTACCCGCCCGAATCGTTAGCATGTCGCCGAAATCCAACCCCACCAC
>DOCS01000256.1 GCA_003503355.1 Opitutia bacterium | reverse complement strand
GGCTCTGATGTTGTCTCTTTCTACAGTGACACTGCCGAATTTTTTGATTCAGCTGTCTTATTTTCAAGTTCTTCAATAAACTCGTCTTATTGCCTCTCCCTTATTACGTGAATATTTTAATTTTAACAGCGTTATACCCACCGCTTGGCCATAGCGGTCACGACGATCGTTGCCGACAGGTAGCAGAGGCGTTGTCGGCGCGAGGGCATCGCATGCAGGTGCTGACCTCGAAGCACCGCGTGCCGCCGATGGGGGTCGATGGCGAGACAGGAGTGTATCGTGAATTAATGCGCAATGATGCGGCGAATGAGGAGGATGAATTGGGCACTTCTTATCGAGTCACGTATGATTGGGAAGACGCAAATGCTCGTGTTCTGGCTAAGCGGATGAAACGTTTTAAGCCTGATGTGGTATATGTCTGGAATCAGCAGGCGCTGTCAAAGTCGTTGTTATTTGGTCTGCAGGCGCAAGGGGTGCCGCTGTTTTATGACCTGCATAGTAATTGGTTGAATGAATATACCTTTGAGTCGGATCCATGGTTCCGCTGGTGGAAACGCAATAACAGCAAGCGATCTAGATTGTACCGAGTTTTCCTCGGTTTGATTGGCTCGTCGCGTCGTCTACTGATCGGGCATCCTGCGGAGCTCGACCTATCTTATGCATCTGTGTGCAGTGCGAGTTTACGCGATGAATTGGTCGCAAGCGGCATTGCGCATGCAGCGTCACTGCCGGTTGTTCCACCTGCATTGGATACTAGTCGCATGGTGATGAAGTCTCAGTTTCAGCCGGCGCGCAGGTTTATCTGGGCGGGGCGTTTGACGGTGGGCAAGGCGCCTGCATTGGCTTTGGATGCGGTCCGTATCTTGAAAGAGCGCGGAATCGACGTATCTCTGGATTATTATGGAGTGGGAGAGCCCCTCGAGCGCAAGGCGATTCGAGATCTGATTGATCATGCAGGTCTGGGGGACCGTGTGCGGATGCAGGGGATTCGACCGGGAGAACTACTGGCACATTATCATAAGTATGATGCGTTGCTGTTTACCAGTTGCTGCAATGATCCGTTCCCCATCACGCCTCTGGAGGCTCTTTTGTCTGGTTTGCCAAGCATTTTAGCCAAGGATGGAGGTATCGTGGAGGTTGTTGAGGATGGGGAAACCGCGCTGTTATTTGAATCGGGCGATTCCTACTCTTTGGCAGATGCAATGGTGCGGATGATGCGTCTTCCGGATGGAGGAGAGGCTATGTCTAGAAAGTGTTTGGAGCAGTTGAAAGCCCGGCACTCTATTGATGTGGTGATTGAGCACGTCGAAGCGCTGCTGACTGCGGCGACCCAAGATTAAGCTGCCTGCTGATATTCGGGGGTGATTTTGAGCAAATATTGCCCGCGGTGGATGGTCAGCACACTGATGTTCTGCAGATGGTTGGCAGTCGTGGCTAGCGGACCACTCGCATCTAGAGCGCGTGGAAGAGCTCGATGACTTAAAGGCAGCGTGCGCTCAGCAATTGAGCCAGCACTCGAAGCGGGGTGCCGCTCGAAGGTGTGCAGTGCGCGGTTGCGGTTCACGATGTGTTTGATCTGTCTTGCGATGCCTTCCGTTTTGAATTCAGTCGCTGAGGTCTGCGATCGTGCTGGCTCTGGCGGGGCAGTCGGGTCTATTGCATATCGGGTGGCTCTTGTTCAAAGCCGTGCACATGCTCAGTCTCTTTTGGGATCGTGAGGACTTTGTAAATACACCAAATGAAGAGGCTCACGACGGAGCCGATCGAGAATAACATGACTAGCCAACCGGAGAGGTTCATTGTTTCGCTCCTTTCTTTGCGGGGGGAGTGGGCTTGAAGTGCGTTGCGGGCAGTAAGTTGAGACCGATGAACAGCCCGGTTAAGGCAATCAATCCGACCGCCATCCAGGCGATCGTATTGGGCTTGATGAAGAGGTCCGAGACGTAGCTGCTGTATTCGCGCGGTTTGCCGGGATCGAAACTGTAACCAAGCACGCTAGAATAGAACCAGCAACCGAGGATGGCGATGAGCAGCAGCGGGGTGATGTATTTCATGGTGAATTTGAAAATCTTTGGGATGCGTATGGCTGCGCCGGCGTGCGCCATTTCAAAGCCTTTCTCGATGCCGATCACCCACGCAAAGATAATTACCTGGGCAGTGGCGAGCACGACCATGAGAAGGTTGGTGACCCAAAAGTCGAGCGTGTCGAGTGCTTTGAGGTCGGCGCTGAAATAGAGTACATAGGCCGAGCCCATCGCGACGACAAAGCCTAGGATCGCGACCGATTGCCTGCGGTTTATGTTTAGGGACTCTTCGAGGAATGCAATCCCGGGTTGCAGCATTGATAGTGAGCTGGTGACCGCCGCGAGGAAGAGCAGGAAGAAGAACAAAAAGCCGAACAGCATGCCCGCGGGCATTTGGGAAAAGACCATTGGTAGGGCTTTGAAGCCGATGTCGAAGGTGCTCAGTCCAATTCCCGCCAAGCCAGACACGCCAAAGAACGCGACCGCCGCGGGGATGCTGATGAGACCGCCGACCGCGACTTCGCAAAATTCATTCGCGCTGGCGGCGGCGAGGCCACTCAAGACGATGTCGTCTTTCTTCTTCATGTAACTGGAGTAGGTGATGATCACGCCAAAGCCGACCGAGAGTGAGAAGAAAATCTGACCTGCGGCAGCCAACCACAAATTCGGGTTGCTGAGCTGCTCGAATGCCGTGAGCTGACGCAGGCGCTTACCTTCATCGTCGGCAACCAGTGCGACAGCGTCTTGCATGTTCTTGGCGTCAACGATTTCACGCTCTTGTTGCCATTCGCCGTTCGCGTCTTTGACTTCCAGTACTTGCTTGCTCGGGTTCCACATATAGCCGAGTCCGTTGCCGATGGTGCGGTCCGGGTGGGCTGTGTCGGGCGTGCCGAGTGTGAGCACGCGCACCAAAATGATCAGGGCCACGACCAGCAGGGTGGGCATGGCATATTTGCAGAACAATTCGATGCCCCTGGAGATGCCGCGCCAGATCAGCACGAAGTTCAGGATGAAGACCGCGACAAAGAATACGCCGACGTGCTTGATGTCGAATCCAAGGGCCGAGCCGTCTTTGGAGGCGCCAATCAGATTGTTGAAGAATTCTGTGGCTTCACTGGTCTGGTTGAACCGCATGTCGCCAAACAGGTAGTTGGTGGCATAAGCGAGGCACCATGCTTCAATCACCACATAATACATATAGATGACCACCGGAATGACCACAGCGATGATGCCGACAAAACGCAGGCCGGGGCGCTGCGTAATCGCTGCGAGGATCGAGGGCGCCGAGTTGAAGCCCTTGAGGCCGCCTTCGCGACCCATGGCCCATTCGGCCCAGCAGATGGGCAAGCCGATCAGCAGGAACGCAACGAAGTAGGCGAGCATGAAAGCGCCGCCGCCGTATTCGGCAACTTGTCCGGGGAAGCGTAGAAAATTGCCCAAACCAACCGCGCTGCCCGACACAGCTAGGATGACTCCGATACGGGAATTCCAGGATTCTTTAATGCGATCTGCCATTATATATATACATCAAGCTTTAGGGCTCAACTTCATGCCAGAAAAAAATCTGGTCAAACGGAGTGACTTTATCAGGTGTTCTGTCGTATTGATAGGGTATGTCATTGATTGATCGGTATGTGTTTAAAGAGTGGGCGGTGGGCTTTGCCCTGACTTTGGGTGTTATTGTAGGCATATTGATTCTTCAAAACATGTATGATACGCTGCCCGACCTGCTGGAAATGAAGGCTAGTGTCGGCGAGGTCGTGTTTTATTACACACTGGCGATGCCTGCTTACTTGCCCGCGATTCTACCGATTGCGTTTCTGGTATCGCTGTTATTTTCACTCGGCACCTTACACCGCAATAACGAGGTGATCGCGATGCGGGCATCGGGCGCGGGTCTTTTTCGCATCAGTCGCTCACTGTGGGCGGCGGGGCTGCTGCTCTCCTGCTTGTTGTTTTATCTGACTGCCTCGTTGGTGCCGATGTCGGTCGAGCGGGCGCGGACATTTTTTGATAATCTCAAGTATGCCTCTGTCGAGGGGGACGTCGAGGAGCGCACGCGCGGCTTGGTGTACAACCTAGGCTTTGACAACCGCAAGGACGGGCGGCTGTGGTTCATGAATCGCTTCAGTCAGCGCGCGTGGCTCGGACTCGGGGTGAATGTTCACACACGCGGAGCGGATGGACAGGAATTAAATCGAATCTCGGCGCGTGAGGCTTATTTCGATGATACGCGTGGCTATTGGGTGTTTCTTGATGGCCGCGAGTTACTACTCGATCCGGAGACCGGAGATCCGCTGCGCACCATACCTTTTAAGGAAAGAACTTTTGAGGAATTTGAGGAGGACCCCAGTCTGATGTTGGCC
>DOCS01000161.1:3236-11813 GCA_003503355.1 Opitutia bacterium | reverse complement strand
CACTCGCTTGGAGGCAATGACCGCGATTCTCGTGGCGATCGAGGACCTGAAGGCACTCTACAAATAGAACAATTTAAACGACCCAAAGGCTCAAGCTGACCTGAGGGCAACAGTCGTATTTCTCAGTCTATTTGCTCCCTTTTTCATGTGGCTAGCCGAATTTAGGCTGAACTTGGTTTGCNNTGTCCCTAAAACAGCTCTAGGCGTGGTCGAGCACCTGAAGGAACTCGACTACGGTGCATTGAGTCGCGCTGTAGCGAGAGGGATTTTACCGCCCACATGGCTCAAGCTGACCTGAGCGCTCCCATCGTATCTCTCTGTTGCTTTGCGCCCTTCTGCATGTGGCTAGCGGAATTTAGGCTGAACTAGGTTTGCTTCGTCGGGGCTGGTTGCGTACCGTCCAAATTATGAAAAAACAGTTTTGTTCGCTGGTCCTCTTTTGTGGAGTTTTACTCTGGCTGGCCGGTTGCACGACCGTGCCACAGACGGGGCGCTCGGCTTTACATTTGGTGCCTGCGGAGCAGTTGACTTCGATGGCAGCCACGCAGTTCGGCCAGATGAAGCAGGAAACACCGATTTCGCGTGATCCAACGTATAATGCGATGCTGCGACGCGTGGGCGAGCGGATCGCCTATGTGGTCGGTTCGGACCTGCCGAATGCGCAGTGGGAGTTCGTGGTGTTTGAGGATGACGAGCAGATCAATGCGTTTGCGATGCCGGGTGGCAAGGTGGCGGTGTATACCGGGATCTTTCAGGTGGCGCAGTCGGATGCCGACTTGGCGATTGTGGTCGGGCATGAGATTGCCCACGTGGTCGCGCAGCATGGCAATGAGCGTATGACGCAACAGCTCTTGGCGGCTGGAGGGGCGCTGCTATTGCAGTTCGGCACCCAAGAAATGGATAGCGGCGACCAACAGCTGTTGATGGCGGCCTATGGTGCCGGTGCCACGGTCGGGGTGATGCTGCCGTATAGTCGTCACCACGAGTGTGAGGCGGACGCAATCGGTCTGCTGTATGCGGCGAAGGCGGGCTACGATCCGCGTGCGGCGGTCGGTTTTTGGGAGCGGATGGCCGCGCAGAGTAACGGCGCTCCACCTGAGTTCCTTTCCACTCACCCCTCCGGTGTGACGCGTATTCGCAAGCTAAACGAGATAATGCCGCGCGCGCTGCAAGCGTATCAGAATCGCTGAGGCGCGGGCGTCGTGCGCGTTACGTGATTGGCGTGTGCTCCTTTTCATGTTCGCGGCTGAGTAGCCAGAGTAGGTCAGCCATACGGTTGAGGTATTGTGGCAGCTCCGGGCGGATGGCTGCGCCGCCTTGTTTGAGTGCCAGCACGGCGCGTTCGGTGCGACGGCAGGTGGTGCGGGCTTGATCGAAAAAGGCTTGGCCGATGGTGTCGCCTGGGTAGATCCAGCCGGAGAAGCCGCCGTGGCTCGCTTCGAATTGATGAATTTGCGCGGTCATGCGCTCGATCTGCGTGTGCCCGATGATGTGGGCCGCATAGTGCTTAAAAAAGCGCGCGTGGTCGGCATCGTCGCTGGCGATCTCGGACATCAGGTAGGTCAGTTCACCCTGGATTTCGCGAATGAGTTGCTTGGTTGGCTCGTTGTGAGTATGCGCGCGGCACAGCCCGAGGGCCGAGCCGAGTTCGTCGACGCAGCCGTAGGTCATGACGCGCGGGTGTGTTTTAGGCACGCGTCTGCCAAATAGAAGTGCGGTGGTGCCGGTGTCACCGGTCTTGGTTGCGATGCTCATGTGAAGCAGGAGGGAGTCGGAGTCAGAATAGTGAGGGCAACGTTCACTGTCGAACTGCGTCTGGCAGGGGCTTGGCTGCTGGCTCGTCGGCCTGCAACAATTCGAGAATCTTCTTGGCGGACTCGGGGATGACAGTGCCGGGGCCGAAGATCGCGCTGGCGCCCTGCGCGTATAGATAGTCGTAGTCCTGTGCCGGGATGACGCCGCCGCAGACCACCATAATGTCTTCACGGCCGAACTTCTTGAGCTCTGCAATAAGTGCCGGCAGCAGGGTCTTGTGACCGGCCGCGAGCGAGGACATCGCGACGAGGTGGCAGTCGTTTTCGACTGCTTGGCGCGCGGTTTCTTGCGGAGTTTGGAACAGTGGGCCGATGTCGACGTCGAAGCCGAGGTCGGCGTAACCAGTGGCGACGACTTTGGCACCACGGTCGTGACCGTCTTGTCCCATTTTGGCGATCATGATGCGTGGGCGGCGGCCTTCTTCGTTTTCGAATTGGGTGATGAGTTCTTTGACTGTTTCCATCAGCGGTGTGTTTCCGAATTCCTTGGCGTAGACCCCACTGATCGAGCGGATCTTGGCCCGGTAGCGGCCGACCACATTTTCGACCGCGTCCGAGATTTCACCGAGTGTGGCACGGCAGCGCGCGGCTTCGACGGCGAGTTCGAGTAAGTTACCTTCGCCGCTTTGCATGCTTTGGGTAATGGCCTTGAGTGCGGCTTGACAGGCGTCGTTGTCGCGCTCGGCTTTGAGCTGCTGGAGGCGCGCGATTTGCGACTCACGCACGGCGGTGTTGTCGATGTCGAGAATCTCAAGCGGATCTTCTTTTTCGAGGCGATATTTATTAAGGCCGACGATGGTCTCCTTGCCGGAGTCGATGCGTGCCTGACGGCGTGCGGCGGCTTCTTCGATGCGGAGCTTTGGAATGCCTGCTTCGATGGCCTTGGTCATGCCGCCATACTGCTCGCACTCTTCGAGATGGCCCCATGCTTTGTGCATGATTGCTTGGGTCAGGCTCTCGACGTAGTAGCTCCCGCCCCATGGATCGATGTAGCGGCATATTCCGGTTTCTTCCTGGATAAAGAGCTGGGTGTTACGGGCGATACGGGCGGAGAAGTCGGTCGGCAGGGCGATCGCTTCGTCCAGTGCATTGGTGTGCAGTGACTGCGTGTGTCCACTGGCGGCGGCCATCGCTTCGATGGTGGTGCGGGTGACGTTGTTGAACGGGTCTTGTTCGGTGAGCGACCAACCGGAGGTTTGCGAGTGTGTGCGCAGGGCCAGCGATTTGGGGTTCTTCGGGTCGAATTGCTTGACCAGTTTGGCCCACAGGCAGCGAGCGGCGCGCATCTTGGCAATTTCCATAAAGTAGTTTTTGCCGATCGCCCAGAAGAACGACAGGCGTGGCGCAAAGGCATCGATGTCGAGCCCCGCTTCGACGCCGGTGCGCAGGTACTCCAGTCCGTCGGCGAGCGTGTAGCCAATCTCCAGATCGGCGGTGGCGCCGGCTTCTTGCATGTGATAACCAGAGATCGAGATGGAGTTGAACTTGGGCATCTTTTGCGAAGTGAATTCGAAGATGTCGCCGATGATCCGCATCGAGGGTGTCGGCGGGTAAATGTAGGTGTTGCGCACCATGAACTCTTTCAAAATGTCATTCTGAATCGTGCCCGCGAGTTCCTCGAGTTTGCAGCCTTGTTCGAGGCCGGCGAGGATGTAGAACGCGAGTACCGGCAGGACCGCGCCGTTCATGGTCATCGACACGGACACCTTGCTCAGGTCGATCTGGTCGAACAGTACGTTCATGTCCAGGATGGAGTCGATCGCGACACCCGCTTTGCCGACGTCGCCGACCACGCGCGGATGATCGGAGTCGTAACCACGGTGAGTGGCGAGGTCGAAGGCGACCGACAGACCTTGCTGGCCGGCGGCGATATTGCGGCGGTAGAACGCGTTGGACGCTTCCGCGGTGGAGAAGCCGGCGTACTGGCGTACCGTCCATGGACGGAAGGCATACATGGTCGCGTAGGGACCGCGTAAGTTGGGCTCGATACCAGCGGTATAATCGAGATGCTCCATACCTTGGTAGGCATCCTTGGTGTAGAGGGAATCGACGTCGATCTGCTCCATCGTTTCGGTGACGAGTTCTTTCGCGCTCATGCCGGTTTCGTGTAACACCTGTGCTTCCCATTCCTCGCGAGTGGCGGCTGGTTTGGGGGCTTGGTAGGCGATCTTGTTAAAATCAGGTATCATTGTGTTCCTTAGTTAAATTCCTTAGTTAAATCCGTTGGCTGCGTTACAGCACGCCGAGCAGCTCAAGTGCCTGGCGGTTGACGGTGTAGTTGTTGGATTTGACGAAGATGTAGTCGTCCATTCCAGCGGCACGATAGTTGGCTTCATGCTCGCCTGGTAAACCGGCGAGGACCACGCGTGTGTGTGGCAGCGCGTGCTTGATGGCGCTGGCGTAAGTCGCGAATTGTGCCGCATAGTCGGCGTCGGTGCCGCACACCACGGTGATCGCTGCGCCGGATTCGGCTAAGGCCGCGACGGCCGCTTCGGGGGTTTCAAAACCTGCGGGCGAGAGCACCTCAAAGCCACCGGTTTGGAAGAAGCCCTTGGTGAAGTCGGCGCGTGCCTTGTGGCGGCGCAGGGGGCCGAGGTTGCACAAGAACAGTTTCGGACCATGGCCGTGTTGCGCTTTGTAGCTGGCCGCTGCGGCGCGCAGGGCTTCGTAGTTGGCAGCCAGGCGTGTGGCAGGCAGTGGCTGTATCGCTGCGTCCGGTTCAGCCAAGGCGCGCACGGTGCGGGTGATTTCGCCGAGCGTGGCACCGCACCCAATCGCGGCGATCATCGCCGTTACCAGTGAGGTGGGCGCGGCGTCGAGGATTTGGCCGAGGGCCGCCATGACTTTGGTGTCGGCATCCTCGTCGAGCTCGAGCCGTGCGCGGGCGATTTCCTGAGCGCGTGTGTGGCGCAGCTCGGCGTAGTCGGGCAGGTGTTGCTCGAGTGGCGCTTCTTCGAGGTTGGGGTACACATTAGTGCCCACCAAGCTGATGCGGCGTTGGTTGAGTTGTTGGTTCATGCCTGCCGCGGTCTTCGCCAGTGTGTCGAACAGGAAGCCGTTTTGCAGCGCTGCGGCGATCCCGCCCTGTGTTTCAATCTGTTGGAAGAAGGCCCAGGATTTTTCAGACACTTGTCCGGTGAGCCATTCGACTGCCCACGAGCCACCTGCCGGATCCACGACCCCGGTCATCTCGCACTCTTCCTGTAGGATGACCTGCGCGTTACGTGAGATGCGCCGACTAAAGGTGTCGGGCAGGCGAGTCGTCTCGTCGAAGTTGCCCACACAGAGACTGTCGACGCCACCAATGACACCACTCATGGCCTCGGTGGTGGTGCGCAGCATGTTGACGTACGGGTCCTTCTGGGTCTTGTTATAGAGGCCGGTGCGGGCGTGTACGGTAATTTTTTGTGCGTCCTTGCTGCCTCCAAAAGCGGCGACGACTTGCGCCCACAGCACGCGAGCGGCGCGCAGTTTGGCAATCTCCATGAAGAAGTTCGGGCCGATGGCGAAGCTGAAGCGGATTTGTTGGGCAGCATCGTCCACGGATAGTCCTCGCTCGGTGAGCGCCCTAAGATAAGCCGCACCGCTGGCGAGTGCGCTGCCGAGTTCTTCGACCGCCGATGCGCCGGCTTGGTGATACGGCAGGGTGGAGACGCCAACGGCCTTTATCTGCGGCGCTGCCTTCGCGCAGTAGGCGGCCAGGATCGCCTGCTCATCGAGTAGGGTGCTCAGCTTGGCGGGAAGTTGTCCAGCTGCCGCTTGGACTGCCATCGGATCCATGCCGAGGCTGCCTTTCACGTTTTTAGGCTCTACGTCCTGTGCTTGCAGCCATGCGAAAAAGATGGAACCGACCGCCAAGCCGGAGCAACCGCTGCGGAGGTGAAAACTGATGGCATCCGGCAAGAGGTCACGAAAAGCGACTTGTATGTCTTTTAAGCAGGCGAGCGAAAGGCCGCAGGCGCCGACTTCACCGACTTGTGCACTGTCCGGGTCGAGCCCTTTGAGTGTGGCGATGTCGAAGATGATATTGAGTGCATTTTGCCCGTTCATCAAATCGGCGTGGGCCGCGCGGTTAAATTCATGAGGCGAGCCATAAGGCAGCTCTTGGGCGATCTCCCATAGCGCGCTGTTGTAGCCGGCAGCCTTGGTGCCGCGCAGGTAGCCGTCGAATCCAGGGCGCGTGGCAGTGGCTGGAAGCGTCTCCAGCACGTCTTTCCAAAAGATCGGTTCGAGGCGAATCCCCTCTGGGGTTTGCCGTGTCATGACTTTGTCGTAAGGTGCTCCTTTGAGTAACTTCTCTGCGGCTTCACGCCATTGTTTAGGTGTCGCGGCAGGGAAGGCTTCGAGCAGTTTTTTTGGGGGGGGCGTATGCTTATTCATAGGAGGGATGTAAGCGCGAGTCGAACGCGGTTCACTTCGAGGTAACTGCTAATAAACGTCGGTGATTTGCAAAAAATCCAACGCATGAATACCTTACCGTAATGGCGTTTATATTCAACCTGTAGGGAAAATTATGATTGAGCAAATTGATCACCTCGGCATTGCCGTTCACCGTCTCGATGATGCGGTCGAGTATTATGAAAAAGCACTGGGCCTACACTGCCTTGGGCGCGAGGAGGTGGTGTCTCAAAAAGTCAACACCGCGTTCTTTGCCGTGGGAGAGGTACATCTCGAGTTGTTGGAGCCGACATCGGAGGACAGTCCGATCGCAAAGTTTCTGAAAAAGCATGGCCCGGGGATTCATCACATCGCCTTTCGCGTCGACGATATCGACGGGCAGCTCAATACGGTCAAGCAAGCCGGAGTTCGACTGATCCACGAAGTGCCGATCGAAGGCGCAGGTGCCAAGCTGGTGGCCTTTTTAGATCCGAAAACGACCCAAGGGGTGCTGACTGAATTGTGTCAGGCCAACCGCGAACGTCCCCGAATATAACCATCAAAAGGTGTCGATATGGCGATAGATCCAATCTTATTAGAACAACTGCAGGCGCGGCGCGAAGTCGCTCGCCAGGCGGGGGGGGCGGGCAAACTCGCCAAGCGGCATGCGAACGGTCAAATGGCGGCGCGTGAGCGGCTGGGGATTTTTTTTGAAGCCGGCACTTTCCAGGAGTTTGGCATGCACGCGCAGCACACTTGCACGCGTTTCGGTTTACAGAACAAGGAGCTGCCCTGCGACGGTGTGGTGTGTGGCACTGGTCTGGTCGACGGTCGTCCCGTCGCAGCCTATGCGCAGGATTTTACCGTTGGCGGTGGTGCGCTGGGGCGTATCCACGCGAAAAAGATTTGCGACCTGATGGATTTTGCGCTCGAAGCGGGGATGCCGGTTGTCGGTGTGAATGACTCCGGTGGCGCGCGTATTCAGGAAGGGGTCGATTCACTCAGTGGCTACGGTCAGGTGTTTTTCAAGAACGTGTTGCTCTCCGGTGTCGTGCCGCAGGTCGCGGTGATCGCTGGGCCCTGTGCCGGTGGTGCCGCTTATTCGCCCGCGCTGGCGGATTTTCTGATTATGACCCGCGACACTGCTAACATGTTTATCTGTGGACCCGACGTGATCAAGGCGGCGACTGGGGAAGTGGCCGAGCTGGAGCAATTTGCTTCGGCTGCGGCGCATGCCAGTCTCTCTGGTAACATCCACCTGGTCGCCGATGACGACGCGCATGCCATGGCGATGACTGCGAAGTTACTCTCCTTCCTGCCCAGCAACAATATTTCCGATCCCCCTCACGAATTGCTCGATCTTGATCTCGCCGATGATCCGCAGATGAATGAGATCGTGCCTGCGTCTGCAAAGGAGCCGCTCGACGTGAGGGCGGTGATTGATCGTCTGGTGGATGATGGCGATTTCTTCGAAATTATGCCGGACTTTGCACGTAACTTGGTGGTCGGTTATGCACGTATCAACGGAGTCGTGGTCGGCATTGTCGCGAATAACCCGATGGTGAAGGCCGGAACCTTGGATATTGATAGTTCGGACAAGGGCGCGCGTTTCATCCGTACGTGTAATATCTATAACATTCCGATTGTCACTCTGGTGGATGTTCCCGGCTTCATGCCGGGGCTCGCTCAGGAGCAAGGGGGAATCATTCGGCACGGTGCGAAAATGCTTTTCGCCTATGCGGCGGCGACGGTGCCGAAAATCACCCTGATCATGCGTAAGGCCTACGGCGGTGCATACCTCGCGATGTGCTCGGCCGATCTCGGCGCGGACATGGTCTTTGCCTGGCCAACGGCTGAAATTGCAGTGATGGGGGCCGAAGGTGCCGTCCATGTGCTGTTCCGTCACGAGCTCGAGCAAGCGCAAGACCCCAAGAAACGTGCCGCTGAGATCATCGAAGCGTACCGCAATGAATTTGCGTCGCCTTATCAGGCCGCTGCAAATGCGATGATTACAGATGTGATCGAGCCTGCACAATCCCGCGCCGCCATCGCGCTGGCGCTTCGCAATACCCTGAGCAAACGCGATGCGCGTCCACCCAAGAAGCATGGCAATATTCCGCTATAAAATAGGCATCTCAGTTGCTAGCGAATTTCACTCCTAGATGAAAAATGTAGACAATATGCTGGCTCAACTCGGGCCTCAGATGCCGATGGACGCTTCGACGAATACTTTCGGCGTGGTCGTCGTCGGCTTCATTTTCGTCATGGTCGTGCTGGCTGCTTTGTCTGCAGTGACGACCATCATTGGAGTCTGCTTCATGCGCCAGGCAGCTGCGGACGTCGCCAAGGTTGCTGCCGCCGCAGAGCGGGCCGCCGCGCAGGTCCC
>DOCS01000161.1:1652-3079 GCA_003503355.1 Opitutia bacterium | reverse complement strand
GCAAATATCTAAGATTAACGATGAAACGTTTACGTATTAGTGTAGAGGGCAAAACCTACGAAGTGGAAGTCGAACTGTTGGACGAGGGCTTGCCCGCTTCTAGCCCGCTTGCGGCATCCGTTGGCAGCTCCCGTGTGGCCGCTCGGACTGCTGCCGCACCTGCTGCGAAGCCAGTGCCCGTTGGGCCTGCGATTGACGGCGATGTCGTCAGCCCGCTGGCTGCGGTGGTGGTGTCGATTGATGTCGGATTGGGGGATACGGTGGAGGAGGGCCAGCAGCTGCTTACTCTCGAAGCGATGAAGATGAATACCATCGTCTCGGCTTCGTCTGCAGGAACAGTGAGAGTCATTCACGTCGCTGCCGGTGATGCGGTGGAAGAAGGTCAGCCAATGCTCTCCATCGGATAAGCAACGATCGGATGCGATCATGATCGATTTACTCTATCGGCTCTACCCAAAGACAGGTTTCGCCTTAGTCGATTGGCGCATGCTTGTCATGTGGCTGGTGGTGGTCGGACTCCTGTATCTCGCGGTGTACAAAAAATTTGAACCGCTGCTGCTGGTGCCGATTGCATTTGGAGCGATGCTGGCGAATTTGCCCACGCAGGGGATGGTTAATCAGCCGGCGAGTGTGTTGCGCAGTCCCGTGGCAGGGGTTGTGCAATTAGCGCTGGGGGAAGAGGGCGATCAGGTCAAACTACATGCGGTGGAGCAGATGCTGCCGGCAACAGTCGGCGAGCTTGGTGTGAAAAATCTGGGGGATTTACTCGCGGGTAAATCAGTGGATGGTTTGGGCACCAATGCCTTACTCTATGTGCTGCGTTGCGATGAACGGACGAATGCCACCGCCGCGACAGTTCAAGTCGGTGATGCCGAGCTGCTGACGACTGATTTATTGGTGTGGGCGGACGCCGCGGGCACGGTGGTCTCAACCGAAGTTTCGGTCGGTGATCGGGTCCTCCGAGGTCAGCAGTTGCTCGAATTATACAGCGATCTGCGTGGCGGACTGTTCCACTACATTCAGCTGGGCATCCTGCTGGAATTGTTCCCCCCGTTGATTTTTCTCGGCGTCGGTGCGCTGACAGACTTTGGTCCGCTGATTGCCAACCCGCGCGTGCTGCTACTCGGTGGTGCGGCGCAGTTCGGTGTCTTCGGTACCTTTATCGGCGCGCAATTGCTCGGTTTCAGTGATCAGGCCGCCGGTGCGATTGGGATTATCGGCGGGGCGGATGGTCCGACTTCTATCTTTCTTGCCAATGCGCTGGCGCCCGAACTGCTGGCGCCGATTGCGGTGGCCGCTTACAGTTATATGGCGCTGGTCCCCGTCATTCAACCGCCGATCATGCGCCTGCTGACCTCTGCGAGGGAGCGCAAGATTCGCATGCACAGTCTGCGTCCAGTGAGCCGTTTGGAAAAACTAGTGTTCGC
>DOCS01000161.1:0-1645 GCA_003503355.1 Opitutia bacterium | reverse complement strand
ATGCTGATGTTCGGCAACTTCCTTCGAGAGTGTAAAGTGACGGATCGTTTGAGTCATACCGTGCAGAATGAGTTGATCAATGTGGTCACTATCTTCCTCGGTTCCAGTGTCGGTATCACCATGACCGGAGATCGCTTCCTGCGTGGCGAGACGCTTGGTATTCTGGTGCTCGGTGTGGCGGCCTTCAGTGTGGCCACCGCATCCGGCGTGCTGATGGCCAAGGCCATGAACCTCTTCTCGAACAACCAGATCAATCCGCTGATCGGCTCTGCGGGAGTTAGTGCGGTGCCTATGGCTGCGCGTGTGAGTCAGGTGGAAGGTCAAAAAGCCGACCCCACTAACTGCCTGCTGATGCACGCGATGGGCCCTAACGTCGCTGGTGTGATCGGTACGGCGCTGGTTGCGGGCTACTTCCTGACCGTTCTCACCGGTGACCACTAAGTCCAGAAATACCAATTAAAAAACCGCTCAGCATGCCACGCAGCCTCCCGCATAGGATACCAAATTAGCTCGTTCAGTGGCATTTTGAAAGGCCATTTGTTGCGACCGCTGCACCTATAAAATTGATGCCCTACTCCTTAGTTAGAAGTCGTTATGCTGACTGAAACAAAATATACAATAATGACTGCCGACGAAGCAGCTGCATTGATTCAAAACGCAGACATCGTTGGCTTTAGCGGATTTACTCCAGCGGGCGCTGCTAAGGAAATTCCTACTGCGATCGCACGTCGCGCCACAGCTGAACATGCTGACGGCCGTGATTTTAAGATCGGGGTGGTGACGGGTGCCTCCACAGGAGATAGTCTCGATGGCGAGCTCGCACGCGCCCATGCGGTCCTATTTCGCACCCCTTATCAGAGCGACCATTCTCTGCGCGCTGCGATTAACAAGGGCGAGACCAAGTTCTTCGATATGCACCTGTCTGTCCTCCCACAGCAGGCGCGTTATGGTTTCCTAGGGAAGATCAAATACGCAGTGCTCGAAGCGGCGGCCGTTAGTGACGACGGCGAAATCGTGCTGACCACAAGTGTCGGCGCGACCAATACTTTCTGCGGCGTTGCGGATCAAATCCTGATCGAGTTGAATCAACGTCACCCCGCGGAGCTCCATGGGCTACATGATATTTACCAGCCACTCGATCCGCCGCATCGTCGCGAAATTCCGGTGTACACATGCAGCGACCGTATCGGCTCGCCGACACTCAAGGTCGATCCTGCCAAAATTGCCGGGATCGTCCTCACCAATCGTGCCGACGAAGTCGGTAGTTTTAAGGAAACCGACGCGGTGACCGCCCAGATCGGCGAGAACGTAGCGCGGTTCCTCGCCGACGAACTCATCGCAGGGCGTATTCCGCCGGGATTTCTGCCGGTGCAATCTGGCGTGGGCAACATTGCCAACGCGGTGCTCGGAGCGCTCGGCGCCAATCCAAATATTCCCCCATTCAGCATGTATTCCGAAGTCATTCAGGACAGTGTCATCGGTCTGATGCAGTGTGGGGAGATTACGTTTGCCAGCGCCACTTCGCTCACCGTTTCGCCCTCCATATTGGATGAAATCTATGCAGATCTCGAATTCTTCAAACAACGTATGGTGCTCCGACCGCAGGAAATTTCAAATCACTCCGAAGTGGTTCGTCGACTCGGTG
>DOCS01000192.1 GCA_003503355.1 Opitutia bacterium | reverse complement strand
AGACTTGAGGGCTGAGGATTGAGGACTGAGGGCTGAGGGGGTAGATTGTTTCTGTGATGCGCTTGTTGGTGATGCCGCGGCTCTTGGTGGCGAGGGCTTTGCCGAGTTTGAATTTTTGCTCAAAGTGGCAGGGACTCGGTAGCTCATATTGTCCTGCGAGTTGCTTGGCGTCTGAGGGGATGCGGTGCAACAGTAGCTTGTTGTCGTGCACAATCCACAGGCGGTCGATTGCAACGTGCTCGGTGGCTTTGCGCTCAATCTTGGGAATCGTTTCGGGGGCACCGCCGGCTGCGCCTGCACAGAATTGTACCACCGGGCACACGGTGCACAGTGGATTGTGTTTTTGGCAAACCGTGGCGCCGAGCTCCATCATCGCTTGGTTGTGGTCGCCGGGAGTGCGGTGGTTGAGTATTTGATCGGCGAGCGTGGTGAAGGCTTTGACCGCCGCGCCGTTGTTTTTGAACGTGCGCGCGTCGTTGGTCAGGCGGGCGAGTATACGGACCACATTGCCGTCGACCACCGCGGCCGGGTAGTTTTGTGCAATGGAGCTGATGGCTGCGGAGGTGTAGGGGCCTATGCCTGGCAGCGCCTGCCACTGCTTGGCATTGGTTGGCTTTGTTTCCAGTGCGACGTAGGTCTGTGCGAGTTTGTGGAGATTGCGTGCACGGCTGTAGTAGCCGAGGCCTTCCCAGTGCTTGAGGACGTCCTCGCTGGGGGCTGCGGCGAGTGCCTCGAAGTCGGGGAAGCGCTCCATCCAGCGGGCGAAATACGGCAGCATGGTTTTGATTTGTGTCTGCTGTGCCATCAGCTCGGATACCACGGTGCGATACAGGCTGGGCTGCGTGCGCCAGGGCAGCGCTCGCTGGGCGCTTGCATACCATGCGGCGAGCGCGGTTTGAAATGGTTCCGACTGTGAGAGGAGCGACATCGGGGGAACGATCGAACATTGCACGCGCGAGGTCGAACCTTGAATGCGGGGAAATCAGTTGTGCGGATCGAGCGTTGCCTTGCGGCTGATTTTACTGTCTCGTTGGCAGCTTTAACAGCTATGCCTAAGAAGAAGACCCCAAACACGGAGGACGAAGGTCCAAAAGTTAAAAAAATCTATACGATCAAGTTGAGCCAAGCGCAGCTTGAGAAGTTGGGGGAGCGCTTAGATTCAGCTCCTGCTGGTAAGTGGATGCATTACGATGTGGCTTACTCGCAGTTCGCTTTTAAGGGCGAGGGGGTGAATGTGGTCGGCTATCAGAGCGGCAAGTTGGTGGTGCAGGGCAAGAAAACTGAGGACTTTGTGCGTGATGTTCTGGAGGCGGAAATCACTGGTGAAGCACGTCTGGGCTACGATGAGGTGCACAATCCCGAGTGGTTTACCTTGCATGCCGGTTGCGACGAAAGTGGTAAGGGCGATTTGTTTGGTCCACTGGTAGTCGCCTGTGTGGTGGCGGATGAAGCAATGGTACGCGGCTGGATCGAGGCGGGCGTGTGCGATAGTAAGAAAATTACCGACAACACGATTTTGAAGTTGGACAAGTTGATTCGCCAAACCAAGGGCGTGGTGATTGCCACCGCGTTTGCGCGGATGACGAAGTACAACCATCTGTATAAAAAATTTGGCAACAATTTGAACAAGCTGTTGGCTTGGTATCACGGGCGTGCGCTCAACGAGGCGCTGGACAAACGACCGGCACCGTGGGGCTTACTCGACCAATTCACCAAGCAAAAGCTGGTGGATGCTTATGTGGAGGAGCGCAAAGACTTCAATTTAGTCAGCCGTACCAAGGCGGAATCCGACCCTGTGGTGGCGGCGGCCTCGATCATTGCCCGTGCGATTTATGTGCGCGAGATGAAGCGTTTGTCAGATGAGCTCAACGGGGTGCTGGGAGAAACTTTGATGAAAGGCGCGAGCAGCAAAGTGCTGCAACAGGCGAAGAAGATCGTCGAGGCGAAGGGCGCCGGCGAGTTGGCTGGCTATGCGAAAATGCATTTCAAAACCGCGTATGAAGCGCAGGGACTAGAGCCGCCGAAAAAGCCGGCTTGGTCGAAATTTTAGTCGTTCAGCATTTAACCAAGCATGAGGTAATTTTTATGGCACGTATTGATGTATATTTTCAAACAATGTTGGATTTCAAGGCGTCCGACCTGCATTTATCCACCGGCAACCCGCCGGTCATTCGCATCAATGGCGAATTGCAACATTTGGATGCGCCAGATCTTGAACACGAGGATTTAAAGGAACTGCTGCACGAGATTTGTCCCAATTCGAAGTGGGATACCTTTGAAGCGACCGGCGATGTCGACTTTGGCTATGAATTTGGCAGCAAAGCACGCCTGCGTGCCAATTTCTTTAATCAGAAATATGGCATTGCCGCCGTGTTTCGAACGATCCCCTCGCAAGTGTTGACCGCCGAGCAGCTGGGCTTGCCCGAGGTGTGTCGGAAGTTTGCCAAGCTAAAGAAGGGGCTGGTGTTGATTACCGGGCCGACGGGTTCAGGTAAATCGACCACAATGGCAGCGATTATCGATTATGCCAATAAGCACCGATCGGATCACATCCTGACCGTCGAAGATCCGATTGAATTTGTGCACAAAGGCCAGAAGGCGTTGATCAATCACCGCGAAGTGGGGCTGCATACCGAATCGTTTGCCAGTGCCTTGCGTGGCGCACTGCGCGAAGATCCGGATATTATTTTGGTCGGCGAGATGCGTGACCTCGAAACGATTTCGTTGGCTATTGAAGCGGCCGCGACTGGGCACTTGGTGTTTGGCACCCTACATACGCCCAGTGCCTCGAAGACCATTGACCGCATTATCGATGTCTTTCCAGCCAGCCAGCAGAATCAAATTCGCACGACGCTGTCAGAAGCGGTCAAAGGCGTGATTGCTCAGAACTTGTTCACGCGGGTGGACAAGCCCGGCCGCGTGGCGGCGTTGGAGGTCCTAGTAGTCGACACTCCGGTGGCGAATACGATCCGGGAAGGGAAGACGCATCAGATTCCTGGGATGATCGAAGTCGGCAAGAAAAAGGGCAATGTGCCGCTGGATGACGCGATTATGGACCACCTCGAAGCGGGGCGGATTGACGGAGAAGAGGCCTTTGATAAGTGCATTAACAAGAAGCGCTTCCTGCCTTACCTCAAACGCGAGCCAGAGCCTTGGGAGTTGTAATTTTTAAACAGCGGCGTCGCCCCCTCACTGGAAACAGTCGGGGGAGGGACGTCCTTGTTTATCTGTACTGACCAGTTACAGACAGATCGTTGTCAGGTTCGCACTGTTGGCATCCTACGCCATCAGTTTCCTGCTCGGGTTGACGGTTCAGGGGCTGTCGAGTGCGCTCAGTTGTTCGGCTGTGCCCAAGGCGGCGTTTGTTCGGTCTGCAGATCCCAGGGGCCGAGCGGTGTGCCTAGCGTGTTGTCCGGCCAGTCGTTGCCGGTCCAGTCCTCTGGGAAGTCGCTGTGGATTTTGGCGCTGGGGATGCCGTCATGCAGCGAGCGGTCCACGTAGTCAGCGAGGTTGAGAAGCTCTTTCTGAATGTGCTCGCAGAACTGATCAAAGGCCTCGTCGCTACACTCTGGGTCGACCCAGTAGGGGCCGATGATGTGAGTTTTGATCTGATTGAACGGCAGGGGAATGGCGGTGTGGTCCCATGTGTTCACGTGCAGCGCACGTTTGGCTTGAGTACAGACCGCGACGATCGGCACTCTGCATTCTTTCGCTATATGGCAGGCGCCGCGTTTCATGACACGTGGCGGCCCTTTGGAGCCATCCACTGTAATACCATAGATCACCTCTGAATTCGCGTTCATATGGTGAATCATTTCGCGCAGCACTATTTTACGCCTGCGTCCGCCGCGAAATACTTTGAAATTGTTATCTTCAAGTAGGGCGGTAATTAAGCGGCCCAGTGTAGTGGTGCTGGCGAGTGCGTGCACATGAAACGGTCTGAATACATGCGGCGTGGTGAGCGTTTCCTGATGCCAAAGGGTGGCGACCAGGTTGCTCTGAATTTTAGACAACGATTCTATCTCCTGCCGGCAATTATCCGAGGTTTTGGAAGTCCACCAGACGAACTGCATAAAGCAGCGGTACAGAAAAGGCAGCAGGATGCAGCCGATCGCTTCCAAGCGTTTGGTAAAAAATTGCCGGATGCGACGCGCCTTTCGTTTGGAACGTTTTCGAGGATTCAGCTTATCATACTGAGAGCCCTGCGGGGTGTATCTGGATTTTGGGTCAGGCATAGGAAAAACGGGCACGTGATCGTACTCGGCTCATCGTGCAAGCTGAACGAGAAAGGGAGTCGAGACAACAAAGATGTTTCTAGGGCTGTTGCAGGGACTGGCTATTGTCGATGTGGCACTATGCCTTTAGCCTTCCGCTAGGTTGCAGGCAGCATCGGCTCAGTTGCTGCCAGTCGCTCTAGCGTTCGGCTTCGACTTGTTCCAGTGCCTGGCCAATCAGTTGATACTGCCAGTCGTAGAGGTCGGCTGCAGATGGGCCGTATGATGCGTTCACATGGTGCAAGTGTGGCTACGAATCGGCTGCTCGTGTTCGGGCAAATGGATCGGTTGCTTCGCCCGCAATAGGTTCAGGGAAGGCTACCCGAGCGCGCAGAAGCATTGATTCGTCTTAACCGCTTGCTGGGCGGGTGATGCAGTCGATATTAGTCGGTTATTGTAACACGCACCGCGGACGCTACTCCTTGGCAAGTTCCAGTGAGCGTGCTTTAGCGGCGGCAAGGGCGTTGTCGACCAGGCCGCGGAAGTTGTTGTCCGCAAAAACTTTGAGGGCCGCCGCAGTGGTGCCTCCTGGGGAGGTGACGGCATCGCGCAGTGCTTCGGGGCTATCTTCGCTTTCGGCGAGGAGCATGGCGGCACCGAGTAGGGTGTCGATTGCCAGTGAGGTGGAGAGTGCTTGGTCGAGTCCGCAGTGGATGCCTGCTTCGCGCAGGGCGGCGGCAAATTCGAACACGTAGGCGGGGCCGCTGCCGCTGAGGGCGGTAACGGCGTCCAAGTCAGCCTCTTCGACTTCGTGAAAATTGCCGAGTGAGCTGAGAGTGTTTTCGACGATCGCTTGATCTTTGGCGCTGAGTGGTTTTTGCGGTGAAAAGGCAGTGACGCCAGCGCCGATTTGCCCGGGAGTGTTGGGCATCGTGCGTACGATGTTGCGCGCATTTTGAAACTTGTCACTCAGGCGTGACAGCGTTGTGCCGGCGAGGATCGAGAGAATGAGTTTACCGTGAGCGGCATCGGCGAGGGTATGATCAATCGCGCTAAATTGCTGAGGCTTGCAGGCGAGTACGATGGTTTCGGTTTTTCGGACCGCCCGTGTGATATCGGCGAAATACTGGATACCTGTTTGCTCGGCTAGTTCTTCCCCCGAGGGATCGTCGCCGCAGGTGCAGGCAATTTCGTCTGGGGTGTAGTGTTGCTCTTCCAGCAGGCCGCGAACGATTGCTGAGGCCATGCGGCCAGCGCCGATAAATACAATGCGAATACTCATATTAGCTTACAGTGGGTGTGTCATGATGGCGGTGGTCCCGCCATCTGGATTGGTCTTGATGGTGATTTCACCTTCTAGGTTGCGGATGGTGTGGCGAGCTATAGTAAGGCCCATGCCGCGACCAACGGCGGTTTTGGTGGTGATGAAGGGGTCGAACAGGGTATCGGTGATTTCTGGATTGATTCCGGTACCTTGGTCGCTGATTTGCAGCTCCAGCATCGCTGGGCCCTGCTCGCGCGCGATGCGGGCATGGAGTGTGATCACGCGGTCTGGGGCGGACGTGCCTTTGGCATAGCTCTCCCATGCGTTGATCAACAGCTTACATAGGGTGCTTTCAAAAGTTTCCGCATTGGTTGAAATGCTGGCAAGTTCGTCCAGTTGTGACTCCACTTGCACTTGAGCGGTTATTTGATGTTCAGTTTGTAGGCGATCGATGCTGTTCTCAATGAGTGTCCGAATGGGGTGGGTTGAGAGCTCAATGCGCTCGTTGTGGGCTATGGTTGAGAGTTGGCGAATGATTCCCACCATTCGATTAACGGCATTGTCCATCGGCTTCAGGCTTCGCTGTACCATGCCCGGGCTGTCGTAGCCGTTTTTGATTAAATCAAGATAGCCGACGACAACGCCGAGTAGATTGTTCAGATTATGCGCAATCCCTTGAGTGACTGCCCCAACCGCGGAAGCTTTGCGGACATCGCTCAGGCGCTGCTGGAGTTCCATGTTTTCGCGGTATATGTCTTGCAGGCGTAGTTGCGTGCGCACGCGGGCGAGCGTTTCTTCGAGATCGATCGGCTTGGTGATGTAGTCCACGGCGCCCGCATCCAGACCCTCGAGCTTGCCTTCTTTAGAGGTTTTCGCTGTAATGAAGATGATGGGGATGCTTTCTGTCGCCGGGTTCATCTTCAGGTGTTGGCAGGTCTCGATGCCGTCCATCTCGGGCATCATCACATCCAGCAGAATGAGGTCAGGAGTGGTTTGCTCGACAATATCGAGGCATTCGCGCCCGTTGTAGGCGACCAGGATTTCCATGTCTTGACGTTCAAGCTTACGTTGTAGCAACTTGATGTTGATGGGTTGATCATCGACGACGAGGATTTTGGGTTTTTGTCTGGTGCTCAAAGTGCTGAGGGATGGATGCTTGTAAAGACTTGCATCGTTGTTTGTGAGTGAGGGGCTGACTCATCGCTCGCTGAACTGTAAGTCAGTGAGAACGAAAAAAAAGATCAATTTTAGTTGGTAATCGGTGGCGGTGGTTTTCCGTTCACTTTTAAATACTTCTCGTCGATGACCGCAGTGCGGCTGAGTAAATCATGCCCTAATTGGCGGCGCTGATTAAAAAACAGCGCACCGATCGTTGCAATGAGGGCGACTGGAAAGGCGAAGAACAGTGCAATGGTTTTGAGCCCGCCGCGGACGATGCCAGCCATAATCGGTGGCGGTGCGAGGGTGACGGTGCTCACACTGCGTAGTCGGCACGCCAGTTTGCCGAGCGAACGACCGCCGCAGAAGGCTTCGCCGATGGCAAAATAGAGCCAGAAAATCAGTAGCTGTAGGTCTCGCGCGTAGGCGAGTGCTTGCCCGAGTTCTTCGCTCCATTCCGGTGGTGCGGCTTCAGTCTGTGTTTCGCTGTCGCTCAACCAGTTGACGAACTCTAGGCTCCATTGGTTAAATTCGGCAAACGCGCCCGGGTGCGCGTGCGGCATCGCGATTTTCCATATGATGACAGTCGCCACTGCAGTAAGGAGGACGAAGTCGAGTAGAAAGGCGAGGGTACGGATTCCGAGCCGAGCGGCAGGCATGGGCCCGCCGTCGCGTAAGACGGAGTCCAGTGCCGTGGTCTGCGTGAGGCGCGGCGGCGCTTGCTCGGGCTCGCTCATGCTGTGGGAGTCTGGCTTGCTTTAAAGGCGCTCAGTGTGTTGTGCATCAGCATGGCTACGGTCATCGGGCCGACGCCGCCTGGGACGGGTGTGATGTGTGCCGCTTTGGGAGCGACGGTGTCGAATTCAACATCGCCAACCAGACGGTAACCGCTCTTTTTGCTGTCGTCTGTCACGCGATTGATGCCGACATCGATTACATTGACGCCGTCTTTAACCATATCAGCAGTCACGAAATTGGCGCGGCCAATCGCGGCAATCAACACGTCTGCCTGACGCGTGATGCTGGGGAGGTCGGTGGTGCGAGAGTGACAGACGGTGACGGTGGCATTGCCCGGGCA
>DOCS01000065.1:5179-9268 GCA_003503355.1 Opitutia bacterium | reverse complement strand
GGCTACGCCGACCGGGCTGACTTGATTCTGCTCGGCAAGCGCGGGGAGAATGCGAACTTTGCAAAAGAGCATTTGGGCTCGATGTTGGAGCGTGTGGTTCGCTCTGTGAAGAAGCCTTGTTTGGTGACCTCGCGTGAGTTTAACCCGATATGTCGGGTTGCGATTGCGTATGATGGTGGCGCCAGTTGTCAGCGTGCGCTCAAGTTCATGGCCGAGAATGAACTCTTTCGGGCATTTGATCTGCATGTGATCACCGTTGTCGAAGGGCATCAAGAGGACGAGGCTGCTGATTGCCTTGCTGAGGCTGAGCGATTGATGAATGCCGCCGAGCTTTATCCGTCCTGTCAGGTTTTGAACGGTGAGGTCGAGACTGCGATTGCAGACTATGTGAAGCAGGCCAATTTGGATTTGTTAATCGCTGGCGCGTATGGGCACGGGCGCATACGCGAATTATTGATTGGTAGTACGACGACAGAATTGCTGCGCCGCTGTCATGTGCCGGTCCTCTGTTTTCGTTAAGCGTCTTGTGTTGGCGTGTTTGATCTCGGTTGCTTGCGTCGAGCGATGCGGATAATGGCAGCGCCGGCGAGAATCATAAAGATTGAGTAGAATTGTCCGCGGCTCAGGCCGAGGATGAGGGCGGCGTCGGGTTCGCGGAAGAGTTCTCCGAAGATGCGAACGATGCCATAGCCGATTAGGAATTCGCCGCCGAGTTGTCCGGCTGGTGGCCGTGTGTGCCAAAAGCGCCATTGAGCATAACCGAACAGTAGAGCGCCTTCGAGTGCGGCAGCGTAGAGTTGGGATGGGTGTCGGGGTTGTTGGCTGAATATGTGCAGCGCTGCGTTGTAGGCAGTCGGACTGTCGGGGAAGATGACTGCCCAGTTGACTGTGGTGACGCGCCCCCACAGTTCGCCGTTGATGAAGTTGGCGATGCGCCCGAGGCAGAGTCCCAATGGTGCTAAGGTGACGATGACGTCGCCTAGTTTGAGGAAATTGCATTGGTGCTTCCTTGAAAACCAGACGAGTGCCAGTAGCACTCCGGCAAAGCCGCCATGACTGGCCATGCCTCCCTGGTCGACACGCATGACGAGTAGTGGATTATCTAGGAAGGATTCTAGGTCATAGAGCAACATGTAGCCAACGCGACCGCCGGCGAGGACTCCAATGATGGTTGCAGTCATTAGGGTTGCTCGTGCGTCTGCATCGATCGCGGATTTTCCACGTGCGTTATAGAGGCGGAGGAGTGCCCACGCTGCGATGAATCCGAGCAAGTAGGCGAGGCCGTAATAGCGGATGCCGTCGAGCCCGAGCGGGTTTTCGGGGAAGCGGATAAGGAAGGGGCTTAGGTCGTGGACCCAATAGCTGCTTGTCGTTGCCATTGTTCAATTTGTATAGAACTTGGGGGATGAAGGGCAAGCATCACTACTTTCTCTGTCTCGTTCTTTTCTGGCTTTGACTTTTCCCTTCACCCTTCAATCTTCGAATAACTTATGATGAACCATCTTTGGCTGGGTCTCGCCTTTTTTTTGGTGGGGCTCTCAGTTTATTCCCCGCTCTCCGCTCAGTCGGATCATTTGCGTGTCGCGGTTGCTAATTTGAATCAAGATGTGAATCTTCTCTCGCAAGAGCTTAAGACGCTTCGCTTGGAGATGGAGGATATTCGCCGCGAAAACACTCGCTTGCGCGCGCAAGTTGCTGCGGCTTCCAATAACAAAGGGACCCAGGCGCAGATTTCTAATCTGTCCGCTGCGGTCGATGGGCTGCGCCGCGAATACCGTCAAGCGGACGAGGCGCAGAAGAGGCAGATTATTGACGAGGTGTCTCGCCAGATCAATGCATTGGGTCGAGAGACGCAATCCGCGCTTAATGCGGTGGCCAAGGCGGTCGATAGCACGCCGCGCGTGAGTGCGCCGGTTCACTTCTCTGAGGACTATCCGAAGTCGGGGAAGCCTTACACTGTACGCAGCGGCGATACGCTAAGTGGGATCGCCCGCAAGCATGGGTCGACTGCGAAGCACATTCAAAACGCTAACAAAATCGCAAACCCCGCGAAGGACCTTCGCGTCGGCGAAACTATTTTCATCCCCATCTCTGAGTAATTATGGCAAGTTCTAAAAGTAGACTCGGTCGCGGTCTCGGTGGCCTCATTTCAGGCACCACTGGAGCGACCGCGAAGAATGCGGCTCCGCAAGCTTCCGCTCCGGTGGAAAAAAAGGCAGTGAAGGAGGGTGCTCCGCCTGCAGTCGCCTCTGCGGCGTCATCCGAGCTTGGCTATCGTGAAGTTCCAATCAAGGATCTGGTCGCCAATCCATATCAGCCGCGACGCGATATCGATCCGCAGCATGTCGAAGAGTTGGCCAGGAGCATTCAGTCGGAAGGCCTGTTGCAGCCGATTGTAGTTCGCGCCAAAGGAGGGCAGTTTGAGCTGATTGCTGGTGAGCGCCGACTGCGTGCATTCGAGCTTTTAAAGCTGCAAAGCGTGCCGGCACGTGTGATTGAGGCCAGTGATGCATCGTCGGCAACCTTGGCATTGATCGAGAACTTGCAGCGCGAGAACCTCAATCCGATCGACGAGGCTTTGGGCTATGCCAGCCTAGTGCGTGATTTTGATATGACGCAAGAGGCAGTGGCTGAGCGTGTTGGTAAGGCACGTGCTTCGATTGCCAATGCCTTGCGTTTGCTTTCGCTCGGCACTGAAATTCAAGGGTTCCTTAGTCGTCGCCTGATTTCAACGGGGCACGCGAAGGTTCTGTTGGGGCTTGAGAGTGATGAGCAGCGTAAGCTGTTGGCACGTCAGATTATTGAGACTGGAATGAGTGTTCGCGAGGCGGAGCAAACGGTTCGCCGCTTGAAGGATAGCAATGGTGGGGCAGCGAATCAAGCCAAGGCCAAATCATCTGAAGCAGAAGTGGCTGTGATTCGTGATTTGGAGAAGCGTATTGGTGAGCACTTTAACACGCGCTGCATGCTGAAGCATGGTGCGAAGAAGGGGAAACTGACGATTGAGTATTTTGGTAACGAAGACCTTGAGCGTATTCTTGAAAAACTTGGGGTCGGCGGTGAGCGTTGAGCGTCCGGATGAGTGCGATCTCAGCTAAGGCCCGTTTTTTTTAAAGCTAGGATGCGTGGCGGCTCGCTTGTGTTAAGTCTATAAACCGCGCTTTGGGGGAAACTGTCAGATGGGTTGCTTTTCCTGAGGGCGGCTTACCTATGCTTGGGGATCTGTATTGTGAAAGTCGTGCCCGAGGGGCCTGTTGAAAAGATGATAGTGCCGTGGTGTGCGTCGATGATGGAGCGGACAATCGCTGAGCCTAGGCCAGTGCCGCCGCTTTTGCCGAAGGTGATGAAAGGTTCGAAGAAACGACTTTGGATCTCCTCCGGGATGCCGGGGCCGTTGTCGGCTATGCAGAGTTGGATTGACGTTCCTTTGTCGAGAGCGCTGACCTTGATTGTTCCACGCTTATCGGTTTGATGGATCGCTTCGATCGCATTGGCGATTAGGTTTTGCAGCACGCGGAGGAGCTTGCTGAGGTTGGCCTGTATGTCGACATTGTTGGGGTGCATTTCGACGCTGACAGTTTTGTCCTGGAAAAACGGCTGATTGAGCTCTTGAAAGTGGTCAAAAAGTTGTCGCATTGTGACGTTTGTCATTTCGATCTCACCTTCGCCTCTTGTGAAGGCAGTAAGGTCGTTGGCCATGTCAACCATGCGGCGGATTTGTGATTCGATGCTGGAGCAAATCTTAGTGGTTTTCGGGTCGTCTTTGTGGCGCTGGCTTACGATGTGTGCGCCCAAGCTGATTACAGAAAATGGATTTCTAAAGTCGTGCAGAATGGATGAAACCATGGTGCCGACTAGGGAAAGCTTTTCTTGTCGTGTGACTTCGTCAATGTATTGGGCAGTGGTCTTTTTGAGGTGACTAATAACGCTTTCGAGAACTTTTTTTACCGGCTCGGCTTCGTCAAGGATTTTTGCCAAAGTGCCCTCGGGGATACGGCCAATGTCGCAGTTCGTGTGTGCGCTTGCGTTGAGGGATCGGGGTTCGCCTGTTAGGATGCCGACTTCTCCGAAAAAAGTGCCCTCTCCTGA
>DOCS01000065.1:1211-5172 GCA_003503355.1 Opitutia bacterium | reverse complement strand
CATCGGGGGGGCTGTTTTCAATGAAAATGGTGTCACCAGGTTTGAGGCTCAAGACTTCGACCTCATCAAGGATGGCATCGCGGTGTTTTTCGGAGATGCTTTGAATGAAGGGATGTTCCGACAGTTTCATTGTGCAGTCGTGACAGTCTGTTGTTCCGTTTTAATCCGGTCCGTGCGGATGTTGAAAACTAAGACGCAGGAGGCAATTGCCAATAGCAGCAGTACAATGCCAAGTCGGATTCCGGAGGTGGTGAGAGGTTTCATTAATAGGAAAGTTGGTAACTATGCTGTCTGGTCGTGCGGATTCAATGCTCTTTGTGGGGTGTTTATGAAAGACGGTTGCGATAGTCCTCATAGCCGAATTTGCGCACGATTTGGAGGCCCGACTGGTCGCTATACAGGCCAATCGCAGGTAAGGGCACGCCGTTGAATGCTGTGTTTTTGACCATCGTGTAATGCGACATGTCGAGAAAGGCGATGCGCTGGCCGATCTGTAGTGGCTCCCGGAATGAATAATCGCCGATAACATCGCCGGCTAGGCAGGACATTCCTCCCAGGCGGTAGGTGTGCGGGTGGTCGCCGGGGGAGCCTGCGTCGAGGATGTTGGGGCGGTAGGGCATTTCGAGCACGTCTGGCATGTGGCAGGTGGCGGAGGTGTCAAGTATTGCGATCTGGTGTCCCCCTGCCTCGATTAGGTCGAGCACGGTGACTGCTAGGATTCCTGTGTGCAGCGCGACTGCTTCGCCGGGCTCCAGGTAGACGTCAACTCCGTAGCGATCGCGAAACCGCTGGACGGTGCGACAGAGGCGCTCGATGTCGTAGCCGGGGCGGGTGATGTGGTGCCCTCCGCCGAAATTGAGCCACTTGAGCCTGGGGATGAGGTCTCCGAATTTTGCCTCGAATGCATCGGCGGTATGTTCGAGCGCATCGGCATCTTGTTCGCACAGTGCATGAAAGTGCAGCCCTGTTAGTTGCTTAAGCGGGTTTTGGGGGAGTTGTTTGAGTGCGCGGTCGAGGGCGTCGCGAGTGGTGCCGAGTCGAGATGCGGGCGCGCAGGGGTCGTAGAGTTCGGTGTCGACTTCGGAGTATTCCGGGTTGACGCGCAGTCCGAGTTCGGGGCGGTTGTTGCTTGGTAGCAGTTCGATCCCTCTAAAGAGTTGCTGTGCGGAATTAAATACGAGGCTGTGTGCGAAGCGGCTTAGGTGCTTTAGTTCGGTGTCTTTGTAAGCGGTTGAATAGACGTGGACTTCTTTGCCGAAGAGTTCGTGTGCGAGTAGCGCTTCGTGTAACCCGCTCGATGTGGTGCCGCTTAAGTAGCGGTTGATGAGTGGGAAAGTGCTGTGGCAGGCGAATCCTTTGAGGGCGAGCAGGATTTTCGCACCGGAATGTTCCGCGACCGATTGAAGTAATTGGCAGTTTTTCTCGAGGCAATCAAGATGAACGATGTAAGCGGGGGAGGGGGTACTAGTGAGCTGAATTGAGCGGAGTGCAGCGAGGCGCTCGGGTGGTAAGGGAGGGGTCGGATCTTGGGCCATGTGTATTGTATTATTCTGAAATGCCGATCTAGGTTGCTTTGCGAGCTGTTTTTATGTGTCAATCACGGTGTGCACGGCTTCTCGGTTGGCTATGAAAAAATGCCAAAACTTTAGGTTGCTTTTCGGGGGCTCTATTTTATTGTGCGCGGTTTTCTAATCACCAGAGCTTCTGAAAAGAAGTTCACCTCTTCTTATTTTACAGATAATGCAACAGTTCAAACTTAACATCGTAAACCGCGAAAATACGGGCCGCGGCGTGGCACGCCGTCTCCGCGCAAATGGTAATATCCCCGCCTGTGTCTATAGCAAAGGCAACTCGCGTTCGATTTCACTCTCATTGGTTGATTTTCGTGATCTGAAACGCGAGATCGGCGGTGGCGCTGCACTCATCGAATTAGTCGATGAAAAGGGAGAGACCGCTCTCACGCACGTGCAGGAAATTCAGCGTAATGCAGTTAAAAACTGCATTACTCACATCGACTTTCATGAAGTAGCTCGTGGTGAAAACTTTGTAGCGCACGTGCCTGTTCGGTTGGTCGGTGAGGCCGACGCAATTGGCGTGAAAAATGAAGGTGGTGTGATTGAGCACAAAACGCACGAAGTTGAAATTCGTTGCCGCCCTTCCAAGCTTCCTGATCATATTGAGGTTGATGTGAGCAGTCTTGCTGTTGGCGGTGCGATTCACATCAGTGACCTTCCAGCGATCGAGGGTGTTGAGTATCTCGGCGCACCAGTTCAGGTGATCGTGTCCTGCCAGCCTCCAACAGTTGCAGTTGATGCAACTGAAGATGCTGGTGCTGTCGCTGCCGACGAAGTTCCTGCCTCTAAGGTTAAGGGAGATTCGGAGTAATTTTTCAGGGGGATCTTATTTGATTCTCTTTTTGTTCTTTCAAAATGTCCATCGCGGTCATTGCAGGTCTCGGAAATCCGGGCTCTAGATACCGCAACACTCGGCACAATGTCGGCTTTGCCCTAGTTGAAAAACTAGCGGCGAAGCTGGGTGTCGAGTGGAAAACAGAAAGCCGTTTCGAAGCGGATATTGCTACCGTGTCCTATGGTGAGCGTAAGCTCTTACTGGTGAAGCCTCAGACCTTCATGAATGCCAGTGGGCGCTCGCTTGGCGCAATTCTTCGCTACCGAAAGCTGACCCCCCAATCGCTTGTTGTCGTTTATGACGATATCACTCTCGAACTCGGGAGGCCTAAGCTTAGCTTGAACGGCAGTGCCGGGGGGCATAACGGCATTCGCGATTTGCTTGCGCAAGTCGGCCCTGGCTTTCTGCGTTATCGTATCGGAGTCGGTGCGAAACCACGTAAAGAAATGGACCTCGCAGACTACGTCCTGAGTAAATTCTCTAAGGACGAACAACAATTTTTGGCTGGTCAGATGCCTTCATATATTGAGCAATTTAAGCTCATTATTGACAAGGAGGCTGAGCACGCCATGAACTCAATTAACCAACGCACGGCACCACAGCATGAGCGCAACGACTAATAATAACTACAAAACTACTTTCATCCTAGACCTTCGCGAATCGGAAGACGATTCCGCTAAAGTTTTGGCTGATCTTACTGAAATTCTCACTTCCCTTGGTGGCGAAGTCTCTGATAGCGAAGATTTGGGCATGCGCGATTTTGCACGTGCTGCGGATCATCGCTACACCCAGGGGCACTACCTGGAATTCTATTTTGGTGGACCTGGCACGGTTCCTTCTCAATTGCAGGAGAAGCTTCGCCTCGACAAGCGCATTAACCGCATCTTCGTCGAGTCGGTTTAATCGGGACACCTAGGTCTCACTCACTTGCAACTGAAACGCCATGGCCTCCTTCAATAAAGTCATTTTAATGGGGAACTTGACCCGCGACCCCGAGTTGCGCGTTACGGCTAATGGCAATTCGATCTGCAAACTCGGTCTCGCTGTCAATCGTGTCTACACTACCAAAGATGGTGAGCGCCGCGAGGAAACGACATTCGTCGACATCGATGCATTCGGCAAGCAAGCCGAAGTGATCAGTAAATACATGCGCAAGGGCACTCCGATTTTCGTCGAAGGCCGCCTGAAGTTTGATCAGTGGGAGTCCGATGGTCAAAAGCGCAGTAAGCTGAGCGTTGCCCTGGACAAATTTGAGTTCTTGGGCGGTCGCGATGATGCTGACAACAGCAGCCCAGGCGCAGGGTATCAAAAGAGTTCCCCCCCTGCGCGTGCGCCTAAATCAGATTCCGCTCCTGCGGCAGGTAATTTCTCCAACGACAACGACATGCTCGACGAAGACGTGCCGTTTTAAGCATCCTTTTTTCCTCTTTATAACAGTTTAAATTTAAGAACGTATCATGGCTAACTCTCAAGTTCTCCTCCTTCAACCCATCAAAGGCCTCGGCGCCGAGGGTGACACAGTAACAGTGCGTGCAGGTTATGCGCGCAATTT
>DOCS01000065.1:0-1149 GCA_003503355.1 Opitutia bacterium | reverse complement strand
GAAAAGACAAGCATCGCTATCGCAGTTAAAACTGGAGAAGGCGGCAAGATGTTTGGTGCTGTTACAGCCAACGATTTGATCCTGCGCCTTAAGGAAGAAGGCATTGAGCTTGCTAAGAAGCAGCTTGCGCTTCCGCAGCCAATCAAAGAACTCGGTTCTCATGTTGCCGGCATCAAGCTTCACGCTGATGTTGAAGTCGAACTGAAGTTTGAAGTTGTTTCTGAGAATCCAATCGAAGAAACAGTCGTTGAAGACGCTTCCGACGAAGACGAAGATTAATCTATTCAGCGCGGTCGATTAGACACTTATTCGTCCCATGCCGCCTGAATCATCGAATTCTACTTACGGTCGCAATCAGCGCGGCCGTAAGTTTCGTGATGCCCGCAAGCCGGATAATGTACCGGACGAGATCCGCGTGCAGCCGCACAATGTCGAGGCCGAAGAGGGCCTCTTGGCTGCTTGTTTGATTGACGGTGGCCGCGAAATTTTGACCGAGTGCGTTGAGGCAAAGATCGCGCCGGATTTTTTCTTTAAGACCTCCCATCAGGAGCTGTATCGAGCGCTCCTCGCCTTGTATGAGACGGGTGACCCAGTCGATGAGATTCTACTTCTTGAGTATTTGCGCAAGAATGGAATGGAGGAGGACGTTGGTGGCATCGCCGCCATTTACGCGATCCAAAACCGTATCGAGACGCCGGCGCATGCCCGCTACTTTGCAAAAATCGTACATGAGAAGTATTTGTTGCGTCGTTTGATTCGCACTTCACGTGAGACGATCGAAGCCTGCTATGAGCAGCAGGAAGACATGTCCACCTTCATTGAGAAGATTGAGCAGGACATTTTCGAAATTAGCCGCGACCGTGTGACCGATGGCGCCACGCCGATCCGCGAGGCCCTCGATAGTGCGGTGAATAACATTCAGGCACTGCTAAGTGGCAAAGATGATATTGACGGTGTTCTTTCCGGGTTTCGCGATCTGGATGGCATGACTTACGGCTTTCACCCCGGTCAGATGATTGTTTTGGCGGCACGTCCATCGGTGGGTAAGACTTCCTTGGCGATGAATTTTGCCGAGCATGCGATGCTACCAGAAGGTGAGCGCAAGTCGGCAGGCGTTTTGGTATTCAGTTTGGAAATGACTGCCGAGGA
>DOCS01000118.1 GCA_003503355.1 Opitutia bacterium | reverse complement strand
CGCAGCATGCGCGATCATTCCCGAAGTCGTGGTCTTACCATGGCTGCCGACCACCGCAATCAAACGCTTCGTCGCGGCAACCTCGGCAAGCATTTCACCGCGGCGCAACGTCTTCAGGCCTTGTGCACGCGCCGCCGCCAACAATGGGTGATCCGACTGAATCGCGCTAGAATAGACGACCGCGGTATACTGCGAAAGCTGGTCAGAGAAAATGAAATCGTGTAACTCCACATTCGCTTCAACCAGAAAGCGACGCACACGTTCCTGCAAATTATCATCGTATCCGACAATTGAATAGCCCGCACACGCCATCCAACCGGCAAGCGGCGCCATGCCCATGCCTCCGACGCCTAAAAATAAATAGCTTTCTGTATTCGAAGTCATCGGACGCAATCATTCTCCTTCCCCTGAGATAAGCAGCTCATGTCGCAGACTCCGCTCCATTAGCCTCCAGCAAAGCACGTGCTACACACAGTGCCTCGATGTCCTGGCCGATACGTGCCCCCGAATCAAAGCGATCCAAACGTTCTAGGTTAGACTTAAATTTGGCCAGCAACCAGTCATTAAAAATCAGCCCTTGCACTTCACTCAAGAGCTGGTCCAAGGCATCCTGCTCCAATACTAAGCCGGCGCCATGGCACTCATGCATTAAAGCGTTTGCCTGCTGATGATCATCTGCGGCGTAGGGGTATGGAATCAAGATCGATGGCGCACGGCAGTGAATGACTTCGGCAATCGAACCCGCACCGGCACGCGTGATAACCAGATCGGCAGCTGAAATCACATCGCCCATTTCATCCGAAAACGGCACAAACGTCACCGAACTGCCCTCCCCTGCCGTACTGGCAGACTCAATCGAACTGGTTGAATCCTTACCGAGCCCGGTCACACAGTACACCGAGATGCCCGACTCAGCCAACTGCTGGCAGTGATCCACCGCCCATTTGTTGAGAGCTGCGGCCCCTTGGCTACCGCCGATCAGCACCAACAGTTTGTTGGGCACCTGGATCCCCAAGCGGCGCCATGCATCCACCTTTAAACAATGCTTCACATCACTTCGCACCGGATAGCCGAAATAACGGACCCGCTCAGTCGGCACGCCTTTTAAGCGCACGCCATCAGGCAGATAAACACGCGTAGCCAGATGCTTGAGTAAGCGAACGGCCTTCCCCGGCCGACAATTCGCCTCATGTACCGCCACCGGCACACCTGCAAAACGCGCAGCCAGTCCCAAGCCAACGGAAAGAAATCCGCCGAATAATAAAACTAAATCGGGCTGCGCGCCACGGACTAACTTATGCGAAAAACGCAAGCTCGACAGTAGGCTCCACACCGAGGAGATCCATTTGCTAAGACCACCGGCAAACGCCTGCCCCGGCGTCTTAACAAAATTCAAATGCTTGTATTTCTCAATCAGAGCCGAATCGACCTGCTTCTGACTGATCAACAAGGTGCACGCATGCCCCCGCTGCTGCAATACTTCAGCGATCGCGATACCGGGTGCGAGATGACCACCGGTCCCGCCGCAGGCGATAAGGATGCGGCTCATAATTCGCGTTGCCCCCACAACACAGGAAACTCCCATGAACGAAAGCCATTCAGAATAATTCCAGTCAGAACAAACATAAACACAAGATTGGATCCACCGTAGGAAATGAACGGCAACGACATGCCTTTAGTCGGGAGACAGCCGGTGACTACGCCGATGTTGATCAACGCCTGAAGCGTGATAAAGAGCAACGCTCCCATGACCAGCAAATACTGGTACAAGTCCGGCGCGCGTTTAAGTTGCTGAACGCCGACGAAGAATAGCGTCATGAAGAGAATCACCACGCCAACGGTAAAAAACAAACCGAGCTCTTCACCGACGATGGCAAAAATAAAGTCTGTATGCGCCTCTGGCAGAAACGACATTTGCTGCCGCCCAGCACCAAGACCCACGCCTTGAATGCCGCCCGCACCGAATGCCAGAATCCCCTGCCAGAGTTGATAGGCGCTGTCACTACGGTTGCCCTCGACATCCAAAAAGGAGGTAATGCGTTGCAGACGTACCGGGTCGAGATAAACAGCTACAGAAAATACCGAGAGTGCCAGGAAAGCTGCCGGGATCAGGTACTGAAGGCGCACTCCTGCAAGGTAGAGCATCAAGCCGCCCACCGCACCGCACAAGAACGCGGTGCCAAAATCAGGCTCAATAATGATCAAGCCGCAAAAGACACAGAGAATACCAATAGGCATCAGAAAGCCCCGCAGGAAACGATCCAGATTACGCCGGTTTGCCGCAAGATAGTGCGCCATGACAAACAGCAACCCAAGCTTGCCGATCTCAGAGACCTGCAAACGCATAGGACCGAAATCGATCCAACGCTGGGCGCCATTGACCGTCACGCCGATCCCGGGCACCAAAACGAGGATGAGCAGCAACACCGCACCGCCGGCGAGAATGAAAGCATAATCCCGTAATGCCGCAAGGTTGACAATCATCGAAACCCCACCGGCAAGTGTGGCGATCACCAACCACATGAGTTGCTTCCGCAACAATACCGTCGGGTCTGAATACATCGCCTGCGATGCACTGAACAGAATCACAAGACCGAGAAACGTAAGCGAAATGACAATTAGCCCAATGAACACCCCCGCCGGCGGAATTCTCCAAAAGGAATTTCGCCGGGCAGTGCGCGTGCTCATTCTATACTGGTATTCTAGCTAAGCGGTTCCAATCCGAGATTACTGGTCTTCCATACGGATGACCGGAATCTCAATAACATTTTCAAACACCGCGTCGGGATCGACCTCAGTGACTGCAGGTGTGACTTCAGTGAATTCGGCTTCGACCAATGGATCGGCTTCGACAATACGGATTGTAACCGGAGCATTATTGGTAGAAGTGACCGTTGGAGCCGAAGCGGCAGGTACGGTCTCAACCTTAGAATCCACATTCGCGGCACTGCCAGTCACGCTGACATTTAGCTTTTGTCCGATCTGGATCTTGCGCGGATCACTGATTCCGTTAACCGCGAGTAACTCCGAGGTGGTCATACCATATTGACGCGCAATCGTGCCCGGGTACTCTCCCGCCTTGACCGTGTGCGTGCGCCCCATCGGGATCGAAGATGCCGCGACGCTTTTCTGTTTAGAGACCTTGGGCGCGGCCGAAATGCCACTGGCAGCGGCAGCGCCAACTGGAACGATCAATTTCTCACCGACACGAATGACATTTGAAGTCTTATTGTTAGCCGCTTTAAGAGCGCTCACACTGGTATCAAACTTTGAGGCAATTTTGCTCAAATGATCACCAGCTTTGACAGTGTAGTCCGCAGAGACCACATTGTAGCCTGAAGGCTGATAGGCGTCTGCCGTTTCGGTCTTCACCGCGGCGGTGCCACCTTCGACAGGGATTTGGATCTGTTGCCCGATTTTAAGCACGGAGTTCTTATTCAAACCATTCGCAGTATACAGGTCATTGAGCGACACATTGTTACGCTTGGCAATCGCCCACAGGCTGTCGCCTTTTTTCACCGAGTACGACTCAAACGACGGCCCAGCGACATCGACGGTCGGCGCAAGTGGCGCGGAGGGGATCGGCTCAAGCTTAGGAGTCACTTGATCGAGCTCTGCGAGCTCATCAGTTGGGCGTGTCGGCGCATAGCGACCATCGGTACTAGCGTCAAATCCAGCGTTAAAAGCAGGGTCGATGGAAGCGTCAACACGAGTGGCCGGAATTAATCCAATAGAGGTCTTTTGCACCTTCATCCCTATGGTGCTATTTTGTTGATAAGTCTGAGTCGGCGGTTGGGTGGTCCGGCAGCCTGGCTGCACAATGAGAACGGCGATAACACCGAGATGGAGGCACAGGACAAACCCGAAGACTTTTGAAATTTTCATAATACTATTAACTGAGATTACCAATGGGTATTAGACTAATTGGGGCGATCTGCATCCTTCAAACTTAAAACTGTTGAAATGAAGGATTTTCCACGCTCCGCGTAACTTAAAAATTGATCGAAGCTGGCAAACCCGGGGCTGAGTAAAACCGCTGCCGAGGACTGCGCCAAAGCGGCTCTAGTTGCGGCAACAACGGCATCTGCGAACTGTCGATGTATTTCCACGCTCGCATGCTGCGGACTCAGCCGCGCCGCTAGTG
>DOCS01000017.1:10894-12418 GCA_003503355.1 Opitutia bacterium | reverse complement strand
CACCAGGGCACCAAGACACGAAGCACTGATTCCGTTTGCTGAAGCTGCACGCTACGCGCAATCGGCTTACCTGGCTCGGCCAGGTGGCAGCGCAAACAGCCCTACCGCTCGAAGCAACCACGCCACCCGCGCCGCTGCGCCCCGCACACGCGTGGAAACGACGGAGCGTTTCCCTCCAGCCGACACACCGATACACTGGAGGGCACTGCGCCGCCAGTGCCACCGCAGGTGATCCTGGGCTGAACCCAGTCGCTACGTTCGAGGCACGCCGCGCTTGAAACGTGCACAGCTACAGCTTGCGAATATCCGCATAGCCACCGCTCTCATGCTGCAGCAATTGAGGAAAAGCGTCGATCAGCTGTCGCGCGCAAGCTTCACCACCGGGCATCGCCGCAGTGCCCTTCGCCGCTTTCAAAATTGCCAACGGCTGATAGCGGTCATCTGCGGGCAAATTAATTAAATAATCCTGCATCGCGGTATCCACCAACCCAGGTGCCAAGGCGGTGAAATGCGTCTGCGGTTGCTCTCCGGCATAGAGCTTGATCAGCATGTTAAGCGCCGCTTTGGAAATACTGTAACCATTCCAACCGCGGCTACCGGATTGCGAGGCGCCGGATGAAATCCCGACCACTTGGCGAATCTGACGGCCAGCGGCAAACAAGGCATCCAGGGTCCACTTATTGGCCCAAACGTTGACCTCCATCGTTTCACGCAAATCCGCCAGCGGTGCGTCGTGCATATCGCGTATCTCACCGAGCTTTCCGGCATTCAATATCACCGTATCAAAATTCCCCACGCCACTCAACCAGCTCGCCAGCTCGACGGGGCCTTCGACGGCATCCGCGAGATCAATCGCCTGAAAGCGCAGCCCTGCCTCAATCAAGTCTTCCGGCACGCGGCGACTACAGCCATAAACGACAGCGCCCCGCTCTAAATAAACTTTCGCCAGACCGTGCCCCAAACCGGAACTGACACCTGTAATAAAAATGTGTTCTGCCATACAAACAAGCTAGCCGATTAATTCGGGCACCGTAAACCTAAACATACTTCCTTGCTTCGGTGCGGATTCCCAATCCAGCCGACCTCCATGGCGTTGCACAAAATCTTCACACAGCAGCAGCCCGAAGCCTGAACCGGTTTCCCCGTCAGTGCCCATCTGCTCCTTGCGGTTGTCGACCTTAAGCAAGCACTCCTGAACCTCAGGCGACATGCCCAGACCTTGATCGCACACCTGAAATACCCACTCCCCGCGCTGATGCTTTACCCGAACGATGACCTCGCCACCGGGATGTGAAAATTTAAGCGCATTGGTTAACAGGTTGCGAAAAATCACCTGTAACATGTGGCGATCGGCGCGAATCATGCCAGGACTCGAAGCCTCAATCCGAATGGTCTGCTGCTTGCGCGAACTCGACACTTCCAAGCGACTGACCTCCCCTTCGATCAGCTCAATGACATTCAACAACTCCAAGCGGAAGTGTATATTCTGACCATGACTTCGCGTCCACGAAACCAAATCGCACA
>DOCS01000017.1:0-10834 GCA_003503355.1 Opitutia bacterium | reverse complement strand
CGATCCAATATATCCACCAAAGAAACCACGCCACCAATCGCGGAGCGCATATCATGCCCGACAATCGACAATAACTTATCTTTGGTCTGGTTCAGGGCTTGCAGACGAATTTCTGCATCAGACGGACTGGTGACATTTGCTGCAACATGGTTCCGGGGTAAAGGGCTCATATGAAACCAGATGGTAACAGCATAAAATGCAAAAGTCTACCCTATGAAATAAACAACGTGTCACTCCCCGCGCCAAGTAAACGCATGGCACAAAGCCACCGCCGCAGCGTCGGACTCGTCGAAGCGCTGCCCAAGGTCAGTACCGGTGATACTGCAAACCGTACGAGCGACCTGCTCCTTGCTGGCGCGCCCCGCGCCCGTCACCGCTTGCTTGATCCGCAATGGCGCATATTCAAACACCGGCAGACCGCGCATCGAGGCCACCGCAATCGCCGCTCCACGCGCTGCACCCAGAATCTGCGCCGTCTGGAAATTTTGCACGTAAATGGTTTGCTCAATCGCGACATGCGCGAGCTCGTGCTGATCGATAAAATCTTCGACTTGGTTGCCGATCGCACCGAGGCATTCGATCTGCGAGATCACCGGCTTTAAGCTAAGTGTCGCGGTTTCGACGATGCGCACCTCATTCGAGGAGCGATAGTCCAGCACCGCAAAGCCACTGCCACGCAAACTGGGATCAATGCCGAGCACTAGGCCCCTGAATTGAACTGTTCGCATCGGCCCCGCCTGTTTTGCCGCAGCGGAAGGCGCGCCGCCGCGGGCAATATGCTCGGCCCAAAGTTTACGTGTCGATTTTCGTGCCATTCCAATTTTCAGGCAACAATGAGCTTGAGCCCGCCAATGACAACAAAGACCCAAATCAATATTTCGAACACCCGTTGATTGATGCGCTTGACGATTAAGGGAGCGATCAATGCGGCGCCGATCGCATACGGCATGAAGCGGGCGCTAAACTCGATCGAGTCAAAATGAATAATTCCAAGATGCATCATGAACGGCACCTTGATGCAGTTGACCAATAAAAATAGCCAGGCCGACGTGCCAATGTAAGCATATTTGGGTAGGCCCGACGCAATAAAATACAGTGCCGCTACGGGCCCTGCGGCGTTCGCCACCATTGTGGCAAAACCACCAATGATCCCAGTGGTCGCAATAAACACGGGATGGTGCGGCAACAGATCCTCCCCCGCGTGGTGGCGGCAACTCCATTTTCGATAAAAATGCAACCCTGTCATCGACAGCAAAATCGCACCGATCATGAGGCGCACATGAGCATCATTCACCCGGCTAAACACAAAGTAACCGAACACAATCCCCACCAACATCCACGGCAACAGCCGCACAATATAGCGCCACTCGGCATGCCGCCGATAAATCGCCACCGCCATCAAATCGGCGACAATCAGAATCGGCAGCAACACCCCGACCGACGCCTTCGGCGGCAGCACCAGCGCCAACAGCACCACGGTCAAATTGCCCACCCCCGGCAGTCCGCCCTTACCGAAGCCGACAAAGACCGCGCCGAGCGCGATGACGAGAAATTGCCAATGTTCCAGAGCCTGCATCACAACGCAGCCTTGCATCCCGAAGCGCGTTGGCAAGAGTCCTTCGTATGCGTTGGAAATGTATTTGCGCCTACGATGGCACCGAGTTCGGCGGTTGGCAGCGCCAGCCGCATGGCGGTGCAGTGCAAAACCACCTCGAAGCGATCCTCTCGCAGATCTTTTCCACCGACATCAAGATCCATGGCAGCGGTCGCACCGATGCCGGTGTGCATGCCAACGGCCAGTGCTTTCATTTTGACGCGAGCTGGAAGCACGGCCCGGAAAAGCTGACCCGCGCACTGCATGCCCAACTGCCGACCACCATACAGATTAAATCGATCCGCCCGGCCAGCGAGGCGTTCCATGCCCGCTTCTCCGTACAAGGCAAGCGCTACAAATTCCGCTACTACTTGGGACGCGCCAAACCCAGCGACGATCGCTATGTGTGGGCCTGCCGCGACATTCCGCTCGACCTCGAGGCGATGAATGCCGCCGCGCAGCGCCTCACCGGCACCCACGACTTTACCGCCTACAGCGCGAGTCACAGTAAGGACAACGACCCGAATCCGGTTAAAACCATTCACACGCTGAGAGTCTCCCAGCGCGGCAATCATATTACCCTCACCACCGAAGGCTCAGGTTTCTTGTATAAAATGGTACGCAGCTTGGCCGGAGCGCTGTACGCCGTCGGCCGCGGCCGCCTCAGCCCCGACGACATTAGCGAGATCCTAGCTTCCAAGCAGCGCACCCATCGAATAGTTACCGCCCCGGGCAAGGGACTCAGCTTGGATCGGGTATTTTATAAATAACACAGGGCCCGCCCACAGGAGTCACACCCAACTACCTGACCGCCAGGTCCACTTGCCAAAGCGCCCGAAATCGACAAGAATAGCGAGTGCATCGCCTCCTCAACGCCGCCGCCGATCTGATTTTCCCGCGCAGCTGTGTGCATTGTGCGGATGCAATCGAAGACTCACCCTACGATTTCCTGTGTGCGGCTTGTACGCAGGAGCTGATTCCCTGCCTGCCACCGGCGTGTAAAACCTGCGGCTATCCATTTTTCGGGGTCCTCGCTGGACCTAGAATTTGCCCTCATTGCGCCGAGCTCAGCCCTATTTTCGATCAGGGAAAAGCCTTGTTTCTCGCCAAGGGTGCGGGGCGCAGCCTACTGCATGAACTGAAATACCATAGCGGATTCTATGTGTTAAACGATTTGCGCATGATGATCGCCAGCACGCGACACTACTTGGAATATCTACAAGACGCTATTTTAGTACCGGTTCCACTCCACCCGACCAAGCAGCGCGAACGTGGATTCAACCAAAGCGAAAAAATAGCTAACATGCTCGCGACCGCCACAAATGGACGCTCACAAGTGGAGAATCTACTGATTCGGCACCTCTACACACAGACCCAAACACGCCTGAATCAGAACGAACGTTACCGAAACGTAAAAAATGCCTTTGCCTTAGCCCCCAATACAGTTCTATTTTCTGACAAACAATACATCCTTGTCGACGACGTGTTTACCACTGGTTCGACTTTAAACGCCTGCGCTAGCGTCCTCCGCGACGCAGGCGCGACCCGCCTAAAAGTCGTCAGCATCGGCCACGGCTAGACAATTCACTCTCACACACCTGTAACCTTACCTTCCAAACCATGGCACTCTTCGGCAAACCCCAGTACTCGACAGTCACCGTCAAAAAGAAGGACATCCCAAAGGATCTTTGGACCAAATGCCCAAAAACCGGTGAGATTATTTACAATCGCGTCCTCAAGCAAAACCTCATGGTGGTCCCCTCGAGCGGCTACCACTTTCCACTCAAAGCCCGCGATCGCATCCTTTCGATGCTGGACCAAGGCACCTTCCAAGAAATGGACACTGGGATCAGCTCGCTGGACCCGCTTGAGTTCAACGCGACCAGTTCCTACCCTGAAAAGCTGAAGGCTAACCAAGCCAAAACCAAGGAAACAGACACTGTCATCTCTGGAGTCGGCACCATGGGCGGCACCACCGTCAGCATCGCCGTGATGGACTTCCGCTTCATGGCTGCCAGCTTGGGCTCAGCCGCTGGCGAAAAATTAACCCGCGCCATCGAGCGTGGCGTCGATCAGAAGATACCCGTCATCATTGTCTCCGCTTCAGGCGGCGCACGTATGCAGGAAGGCATTCTGAGCCTGATGCAGCTGGCTAAGACCAGTGCCGCGCTCGCCCGCTTGAACGAAGCCAAAGTCCCCTATTTTTCGATCCTCACCAACCCGACCATGGCGGGTGTGATGGCCAGCTACGCATCGCTTGGAGATGTCATCATTGCCGAACCCGAAGCCTTGATTGGCTTTGCCGGACCACGCGTGATCAAGGAAACCACCCAACAGGATCTGCCAGCTGGCTTCCAAACATCGGAATTTCTGCTCGAACGCGGCTTGGTCGACGTGATCATCCCACGCGGCGAAATGCGCGATCGTTTGATCAACTTGCTCAAGGCGTTCTACCGGGCACCAAAGGCAAAAGCAGTCTAAAGCTGCGCCCCGCTGATGCCCGGCTTGGCCGACTATAACGCTACCCGCGACTACCTGTATTCCCTTAAAGCGAAGGGCTCTAAATACGGGATTGATCGTATGCACGGCTTTGTGCAAGCACTCGGCAACCCCGAGCGTCAGTTCCCGATCATCCACGTCGCAGGCAGCAACGGCAAGGGCTCCACCTGCTCGATGCTAGAAGCGCTGTATCGCGCAAACGGCTATAACACCGGTCTGTACTCGTCGCCGCACCTCGTGCGTCAAGGCGAACGAGTGCAAGTCAACCGCAGCATCCTCGACGAGGCCGAAATCGTCGACTACACTCAAACACTGAAACCGATCGCAGATCGTCTCGGCGCCAACGACGAAGACGATCATCCTTCCTTTTTCGAATTCATGACGGCGATGGCCTTTCTTCGCTTCGCCGAGGCGAAGGTCGACATCGCGCTCCTCGAAACCGGACTCGGAGGTCGACTAGACGCCACCAACGTGGTCGAACCCGAACTCGCGATCATCACCTCGATCAGCCTCGATCACACCGAGTTCCTAGGCGACACCATCGAGCTGATCGCCAGCGAGAAAGCCGGCATCATCAAGCCCGGCAAACCGGCGCTCATTAGCAAACTGCCAGCCGAAGCCGAAGCGGTGATCCGCCGCATCGCCGCCGAGCGCGGCAGTCAGGTGTACGCGGTCAGCGAGCGCTTCCCCACATTCGAGCAACTGCCCCACACCAACCTGCGCGGCTCCTGCCAGCGGTGGAATGCCGGTGTTGCGGTGTACGCCAGCGAAATTCTCAGCGAACGCTTCCCCCTTCAACCCGAAAAAACCGCCGACGCATTGCAATCGATCGAATGGCCCGGCCGCTGGCAGACGATTCAATTACAAGACCGCACACTGATCCTCGACGCCTCGCATAACCCTGAAGGCTCCGCGATTCTCGACGAAAACCTAACACAGCTGGTCGCCGACTCGTGCCGCCCACCCATCATCGTGACCGGCACGCTGGGCGAATTCCGCGCTCGAAGCCTTCTCCAAGTGGTCAGTCGTCACGCACGCGAAATCCACCTACTCGCGCCCGACCAATCCCGCGCCACCTCCACCGATGTGCTGGAAACCTGCCTCCCGAAAAACAACCGCGCACCGGTCACCCACTGTCTGTTGAAAGAGATTTTTCCTAGCGTCGGCATCTGCGTACTGGGCGAACCAGGCGACACTATCGTGGTCACCGGATCGCTCTATTTGATTGGCGAAGTGCTGGAACAGCTCACCTGCAAGACGCCAGCAGGGCAAGGCAAGCTCCAGGACACGCCTTAACAGAGACGGAACAGCCTGTCCCGCGCCTTCCTCCACAGATTTTGTTTAGATTCGAAGCCCTTGGACCTCGCTCAGAGATTGCAAGGAAAGCAGAAGCCGCTTGATTAAACGCATGCACGCCCCAGACCTTCAGCTCCTATTAAATCTAGGGTTTATTGTCATCACAGCGGCGGCATTTGCATTCCTCGGCAAGCTGATCCGTATGCCGTCCATTGTAGGCTACGTGCTGGCCGGCATCCTGCTGGGCCCCGTACTGCACCTCGTCGAAATCGATGAGTCACTGACCACGATTTCAGAACTGGGCATCGCGCTGCTGCTGTTTTTGGTCGGACTGGAACTGAGCCTGGAAAAAGTCAAAGACCTCGGCCGCGTCGCGCTAATTCTCGGCGGCCTCCAGGTGCTATTCACGGCGTTAGGCGGATTTATCCTCGCACAGCTAATGGGCTTTACCGCAATTGAGGCAGTCTTTCTGGCGGCAACCGCGACCTTCAGCAGCACCGTGGTGGTGATCAAATTGCTCGACCAAAAGGGCGCGATGAACCGACTCTATGCGCGCATCTCGGTCGCGCTGTTTCTCGCACAAGACATTATCGTAATCGCCGGGCTGACGATCCTAAGTGGCTTCGGCACAGGCGAACCCATTGCACTGAGCCAGCTGATCGGCAACCTACTGCAGGCGTTTGGCGGCATGGCGTGCATGCTCGTGGTCGTATTAGTCGCCGCCAAATACCTGCTACCAAAACCTTTTGCCTGGGCAGCCCGCTCGCCCGACACCGTGTTTATCTGGGCCTTGTGCTGGTGCTTCATCGTCGTCTTACTCGCGCACCAATTACATCTATCGGTCGAGATCGGCGCCTTCCTCGCAGGCATCGCAATTGCCCAGTTGCCCATCCACGAAGACCTGCACCGCCGGCTACACCCGCTGATGACATTCTTTATTGCGGTCTTTTTAGTGACACTGGGCATCAAGATGGAACTGGGAGATATCGCCAGCATTTGGCCAGCGGCGCTGGGGTTCAGTAGCTTCGTGCTGCTGATCAAACCGATAATCGTCTTCACCATCCTAGCGCGCATGCGCTTCAGCCAATACACCGCCTTTCAAACCGCAGTGGCGACCGGCCAAGTCAGCGAGTTCGCCTTCATTCTACTCGCACTGGGCGCCTCCACCGGCCTGATCGAAGGCAGCATCGTTTCGCTCGGCGGATTGGTCGGCATGACCACCATCGCCGTTTCATCTTACCTGATCATCCACAGCGAACCGCTTTATAAGTTCGCCAATCAACACGGACTACTCAAACCGTTCGGCGCCAAACAGCAGGCCGACCCGGAGACCCTCAGCCACCGAGAGGGCCACATTATAGTCATCGGCATGAACGCGCTCGGCCGTGAGATTGTCCAACAACTGTCACTGCGCGGCAAACGCGTGCTCGCAATCGACACCGACCCCCGAAAACTCGAAGGGCTCAGCCCCGCAGACACCTTGATCGGCAACGTAGAATACCAATCCGTGGTCGAAGAAATCGGCCTGCGCCACGCGCAATTAGTCGTGTCCGCGTTACAAATCGAGGATGCCAACCATCTGCTCGCTTACCGCTGTCGCTCGGCCGGCGTGCGCTGCGCAATTCACGCCTTCGATCTGTCGGTGGTGGAGGATTTAATCGATCTGGATACCGCCTACTTGCTGATGCCCGCCATTGACGGGGTAGTCGAACAGCGCGAACTAATGAAAAAAGAAGGGATCTTTCTGCAATGAGCGGATTTGCCATACTGCTGATCGCTGCCGCCATCGCCTTCGGACTGGCAAAGTTGTTTCGCTTGCCGCCCATTCCGCTGCTGATGCTCTCCGGCGTCGGGCTTCACGCGCTGGCAAACATTTGGGCCATTGATGTGCCGGAAGCGCTGCTCGGTGAAATGATTGAAATCGGCCTGGCTGTGCTCGTCTTCACCGCAGGGGTCGAACTGAGTCCCCGGCGCATGCGCGGCGGCACACGCGAGATTAGCATTGTCGCAGTCACCCAATTCGTGCTGCTCGGCGCGGCCGGCGTCCTCACCGCACGCTTGCTCGGCTACGACCTCACCACCGCACTGTATTTGGGCTGCGCCCTGTCCGCGAGCTCCACACTCGTGGTGGTGCGCCACCTGCAGAGCCGGCGGCAGATGTTTGAGCCCTTTGGCCGACTGGTGCTCGGCGTGCTGCTATTGCAGGACGTCTTCATCATTTTGCTGATGGTTGCGCTGTTGAAATCGCCAGGAGGAGCGGTTGCCAGTGCCCTCGCGGTCAGCAAAGCCATCGCACTGGGCGGCCTCGCACTCGGCGTGCACAAATGGTTTATCCCGTGGGCCACCCGCACCCTGCAATTAGACGACGAAGAGCTGATGCTCGGTGCGCTTGGCATGCTGTTTGCCTTCTCCGGCATGGCTTATCTGCTGGAACTCCCCTTTTTAGTTGGCTCCTTCCTAGCCGGCTTTGCGCTCTCCGCGTTCCCGATGAATGGCCTTGTACGCGGCATGCTGGGCTCACTGTCCGGATTTTTCCTCGCGCTGTTTTTTATCAGCATTGGTGCCGTACTCACCATGCCGAGCGGCCAGATGCTGGGACATAGCCTCATTTTCATTGCGGTGTTGATCATGGTGACGGTCTTACTGGTTTCGGTCGTCGCCGAGGCCGTCGGCTACTCCACCCGCACCGCGATCGAGACAGGCATCCTGCTGTCCCAAACCAGCGAATTCTCACTATTACTCGCCTACAGCGGCGTCGCCTCCGGGCTGATTTCCGACCAGCTGTTTTCCATGATTGCGCTGATCACAGTGAGCACCATGACGCTCACGCCTTTCATCTCACGCGAAAAAGTCGCATGGGCGCTGATGAAGCTGCACCCTCGCTACCGTCGGGGTGAAACGAAATGCGAAAACCTGAGTAACCACGCAGTCCTCATCGGCTACGGCCGCGCGGGCGCACAAACAACACGCCTGCTGAACGAACACGGCCTCAACGTGATCGTCATTGATGAAGATGCTGTAGTCATCCGCACACTGATCGAAAAAGGCGTGCCCTGCATACAAGGCGACGGCTCCAACAAGCGCACACTCGATCGGGCGAATTGCAAACAGGCCCGCGTAGTCGTCTGCTCGATGCGGCGCACTCAGGATGCACGAACCGCGCTCGACCATCTAAAGGGCAGCGCCGTCAAGGTACTGGTGCGCACCTTCGAACACCCCGAAACCGCCATGGTACGCGCCGCTGGCGGCATCGCCGTGCAAACCGCACCGGCATCCGCCAAGACCTTTATACAGTGGACGGACCTGAACCTGGAAGCGAAGTAAAGTCTAACGGATTTCGTGCCTAACGCTTACCCAAAGCCGAACGTATGCTCGCAGGGTTCTGGCGCATATCCAGGAGTGCCACGCCCCAGGCAGTCCCGTTCCTAAACTGACAATAAACTGCAAAGCGAAAACGCCTCGCCAAGAGGCGATGATAACCGAATTACCGAGAATGCATCCCCGTATACAAACGAAGTAATTCGATCTCTGACAGGCGCGAATCTAGAAAACAATCGCCGACGCCAAGTTCAAGTCCGCCATAAAACCAACGGCAGCCTCACGGAGGACGATGATCTCTTAAGCCATCATCAACCTAAGCGCTTCTTCAACTCATCCAGCCCCAGCCATTTTGCTTCGCCCGCAGCGATCTGCTGTCGGCGCTCTTCCAACACAGCACCATGCCAGTCGGGCGATTGTGACTGATGCTTCTCCTGACAAATAGCATCCCACAGCGATTCCATCGCCTACAAGCGCTCGACAGTGCTCATGTTTTTCACATCGGAAATACTCATCAAAATGAAGTATAACAAAAAACTCGCACACATAAAGCGCTAGCGACAGTGGAAGCGCCACACAGCACCAAGCTGAGAAAGTTGGCGCTCCCTTACTGTGAGCCGATTCTCAATGAACCGACACATAGGTCAACTTGACGCGTTAAGCACCCGCGTGCTTCGCGACCATGTTGTAGAAATCAACAAACAGGGCATCGGCGTCGTTCGGGCCAGGTGCGGCTTCAGGGTGGTACTGCACGGAGAAGACCGGCTTGTCCTTGAGGCGTAGGCCTTCGACTGTTTCGTCGTTCAAATTAATTTCAGTGACGATCGCACCAGCTGCTTCCAACTCCTCGCGGGTGGAGGCGAAACCGTGATTCTGCGCGGTGATCGAGACTTTGCCAGTTTCGAGGTTCTTGACCGGCTGATTGCCGCCACGATGACCGAACTTCAACTTGAAAGTCTTAGCACCGATCGCGTGTGTGATAATCTGGTGACCGAGGCAGATGCCAAAAGTCGGATAGAGCTCGATCAACTCCTTGACCGTCGCGTGCGCGTAATCGACCGCACCTGGATCGCCGGGACCATTCGACAGAAACACGCCATCGGGGTTGAACGCCTTGATATCCTCAGCGCTAGTGCTGGCAGGGAAGACATGCACGTCGAAGCCATGATGCTGGAGCTTGCGGTAAATGGAGAATTTGGCACCGAAATCCAGTGCCGCGACCTTGAAGCGCTTGGTGGGCGCCGCGTCGCTGAGTAGATTAGTACCCGGCACCGTGAACGGCGTGGATTGCAACGCCTCCGGATCCCACTGGTAGGCTTCCTTGGCGGTCACTTCCTTGACGAAATCGACGCCGACCAGACCACCGAAATCGCGGGCGCGTTGGACCGCTTCGTCGTCTGAAATCTCCTCAGTGCTGATACAGGCCTTAAGCGCACCGGAAACACGCAGCTTCTTGGTAATCGCACGTGTATCAACGCCTTCGATACCGGGAATGCCAGCGGCTTCAAGGTAGTCTTGAATCGACTGATTACTGCGCCAGTTACTCACCACAGGGCTGACTTCGCGCACGATGAAGCCCTTAACCTTAGGACCATCGGACTCGACGTCTTCTGGGCAAATCCCGTAGTTGCCGATTTGCACCGCGGTCATGGTCACAATCTGTGAAAAGTACGACGGGTCGGTCAGGATTTCCTGATAGCCCGTCATGCTGGTATTAAAGCAGGCTTCACCTACATTAGTTGCCGACGCACCAAAGGCGCGTCCACGGAAAATAGTTCCGTCTTCAAAAGCGATAATTCCAGTTCGAGTCGTATTAGCCATCTTAACCGAGGAGCAAAAAGAGAATTCCACGCCATGCAAATCAAAAGCAGGGCTTAAGTGCGGTTCTGTTTCAAATTTCTGATAAATTCGCCACACTTGTGCGACCGAAAAGCCCGGCAACGTCCTTCAGAAAATGCCTACTCGCCGCGGTCAGATGCGCCCCATTCGCCCGAGACCCACCATATTTACGAGGAAACGACGGAGCGTTCCCCCTCTATACACATCACTGACAAGCACCGCAGGTATTACTGACGCAACTACTGGAGGGCAATGCGCCGCTAATGCCGCCGAGCCTCACACCGACCC
>DOCS01000098.1:24272-24493 GCA_003503355.1 Opitutia bacterium | reverse complement strand
AGGGCTATCGGCTCCACCAACTGCGGCACAAAGCTCAGCCCGCATTGCTTACAGGCCTCAATCATCGTCAGCTGCCACTTGTCGAGTTTAACCTGTCCGCGTTCGCCTTGATCGGTGATGAGCGGCTGGATCACGCTCGCACCGATTTCGGTCGCCATGCGCAAGATCAAATCCATCGGCTTGGGCTTGGTCATCGACTGTAGCAGCGTCACCCGCGGCCC
>DOCS01000098.1:23837-24158 GCA_003503355.1 Opitutia bacterium | reverse complement strand
GAATAGTCCTCTCCAGCGCAGCGTGACCGTAGCGCGATTGCGACAATTGGTGCACCCACACCTCCCGCCCAACAGGCACAACGCAGTCACAACGGCTGTCGCCGTCATGCTACCAGCGCCCGCAGCGGGACCGCCACAGCACTTGTCATCGGGAACAACGAACACCCAAATCACAATGGCGCTCGCGACTCCGTTGCAACTGATAACGCATCCAGCGTAGTAGAAGCGATGCTGCTCGCCGTCGCGCCAACGCACCACTGGCTCTGTGTTCCATGCGCTCAGCAGCAGCGTGCCTCCGCACAGCGCTCCGCTCCGGCCGAT
>DOCS01000098.1:16070-23745 GCA_003503355.1 Opitutia bacterium | reverse complement strand
CATTTGCCTTGTTTAAAATTACATCTTTTGTCCGAAGCCATTTTTACTGAATGGCTCGCCTCCGCCCCTTGATTTCATCCCCTAACCCCAAGCCCCGCGATCGATGACAGTGATCACAACTGTTCCCGAATATGTGTATCGGCCTGCAGATCGAAAAACGAACGACTCGATAGCGTTTCTAGCTCCTTGGAGCCGTATCATCTATATGGATGATACGCAGGCATTGCCAATAGTGTTATACTAAGCTCGGTCTCTTGTACCCATAAACTCTAACCTACCTTATGAAAATAATCATCTCATCGCTATTAGTCGCCTTGCTGTGCGCGAGCTCCCTGCATGCCCGCGGGATTCGAACTGACAAGGACTTCAGCAAGCTCATGCCCAACACGCTGAAGCACCCGCCGGAAACCGAAGCACGCTTGAACAAATGGTTCCGTGATTCCAAGTTCGGTGCGTTTATCCACTTCGGCGCCTATTCTCATCTGGCCGGAAAATACAAGGATCAGGTGACACCGCAACCCTACGCGGAGTGGGTCCAAGCGGACTTGGGAATTCCCTTTGAGGAGTACCGCGATGAGGTCGTATCGCAGTTTAACCCGACTGAATTCGATGCGGAAGAGTGGGCCAAAATTTTCAAAGCCACCGGCATGCGCCATGTGGTGATCACCTCCAAGCACCATGACGGTTTCGCACTGTTTGATTCCGCCTGCTCAGATTACGATGTGATGGATGCCTCGCCGTTCAAGCGCGACATCATCAAGGAGCTCTCCGAGGCCTGCCAAAAGCACGGTCTGAAATTCGGCGTGTATTACTCACAGGCCAAGGATTGGGAGGACCCGGACTCCTCTGACTTTACCAGAAAGGGCATGCTAGAAAGCATCCACCCCGATCTACCGAAAAAGTATAAACCCGATATGGACGCGTACCTCGAGCGCAAGGCTTTGCCACAGATCGAGGAGCTGCTCACCAACTACCAGATTGACCTCATCTGGTTCGACACACCGCGCGGCATGAGTCGCGAACGCGCGCTACGCTTCACCGACACCGTACGCCGCCTCAACCCCGACTGCGTGATCAACTCCCGCCTGTACACCATGGCGGGGGCGTCAAAGAAGCATCCCGTCACTCCGGACATGCTCGATGTATTCGACTACTTCTCTCTGGGCGACAAAGAGGTGCCACCGCGCAGGCTGTCGCTGACCACGGAGTCTCCCGACAGTGTCAGTACGTCGTTTGGCTACAGGGCCCACGGCGAGCACCATTATCACTCGCTGGAGGAGCTCATCCACCGTCTAGTGAATACCGTCTGCGCAGGCGGCAGCTACCTGCTCAACTGCGGCCCAATGGGCAACGGCAAGATCGACCCCAAGGCCCTCGAATTGTTCGCCGGCATCGGCAACTGGACCAGCGTCAACCACGAGTCAATCTACGGCACCGAGGCCAACCCGCTGCCAGCTAAGCCCGAATGGGGCGATGCCTCGCTGTCAAAGGATGGAAAAACCCTCTACCTGCATGTCATGCAGTGGCCTGAGGATGGCAAGCTACGCGTTGACGGGGTACCGGTTAAAGCCACCGCAGCCGCCTTCTTGGACCCCAAGGGCGCGGATCAAACGATTGCGCTCAGCCAAGACGGATCCAACATCGCACTGGACCTGCCAACTGAAGCCATCGATCCGTACAATAGCGTAATCAAAGTGTCCCTGAAGTCTGCTTTTGTGATTGAATAGACTAAACAAAAAGCGCCGCGTGACTTGATTACCTGCCACGCAGCTCCACCATGATGCCCCTTCAGTCGGCTTGAACAGGTCGACCGGTGGGGCATTTTTTTATTCCTACTGGTTGCTACCAGCGCCCTGTAACGCGATCACGACGGGGATTGCATTTCAGAAACACAAAGATCGCCTTCGATCACGAATCGGGCCCACCGTCTTTTTGCGAACTTCTGTTAGCGATAATTAGAATAATTCTAAATAGTGCTTGAACTCCAGACATTTCGGGCTTTATTTATACTAGTTTCCTTTACTTATTGAGATTTAGAATCATTCAAAATAAAGACGCGAATCTATAACATCGATCTAACAACACATGCAACTTTCACCCCAGTATAAAGAGCTCCTCGACGACGCTTTAGGGCGCAGCAGCCAGCGCTCCACCAAGCAGCGCGAGCACATTTTTGCTCTGCTATTGGAAAAGCGTGACCACCCCACCGCTGACGAAGTGTATGCCCGAGCCCGCTCGGGTATGCCGTCCATTTCACTGGCTACGGTGTACAACTGCCTGGAAACGCTGACCGAGACCCGCCTGATCCGTCAGGTAAACTTCGAGCGCGAACCAACACGTTATTGCCCGAACTTGACCCAACACGCGCACTTTTATTGCAAAGAAAGCGGTGAAATTGTGGACATCGAACTCTCCGACGAACTGGTCAGCCAACTGAAGGCCGCCCTGCCCGAGGGCTTCACGGCGCAACACATCGAAATCGCTTACGATGGCAAATGCGGCGACTGCCACGACTAGCATGAAAGGCTGAGACCTGAAAATTTAAAAGTAACCTACCACTTAAAATCGAAAATTAATACAATGAACACGCTCGAAATCAAAGACCTCAATGTCTCCATCGATGGCCAAGCCATCCTCAAAAACTTCAATCTCACCATCCCTAAGGGTGAAGTCCACGCACTCATGGGCCCTAACGGCACCGGAAAAAGCACGCTCGCCAAGGTCATGGCTGGACACGAAGATTACACAATCGAGAGTGGTGAAATCCTTCTCGACGGCGAAAGCATCCTCGGCAAACAGCCTGACGAAATTTCCCAAGCCGGCCTGTTTCTCGCCTTCCAGTACCCATTGGAAATTCCCGGCGTCAGCATCGCCAACTTTATCCGCGCGGCACGTCAAGCACGTCTCCCTGAAGGTGAAGACATCAATGCAGTCGAGTACTACAAAGAGCTCTACTCCAAGATGGACGCGTTGAAGATGGATCGCAAGTTCACCGCTCGCTCGCTCAACGAAGGTTTCTCCGGCGGCGAAAAGAAGCGCTGCGAAATCCTCCAAATGTCGATGCTCGATCCGAAGTATTGCGTAATGGACGAAACCGATTCAGGCCTCGACATCGATGCGCTCAAGGTCGTCTCTGAAGGCGTCAACCATATGCGCTCCGATGAGCGTGGCTTCCTGGTAATCACTCACTATCAGCGCTTGCTCGACTACATCGTGCCAGACGTGGTGCACGTCATGTTTGACGGCCGCATCGTCCACAGTGGCGACAAGGAACTGGCCAAGGAGCTCGAAGCCAAAGGCTACGACTGGGTCAAGGAAGCATTCGTGGGTGCACCTGCATAAGGCTTCATTCGCCACCAAACATTAGCAATTAGCCATTTATTAAGCCATGTCTGATACAGATACCGCACTACAAGACCAAGCGATCAACGTCGATACCGAGAAGGGTAATTTCAAGTACCCTGAAAATTACGAATTCGACGCTGGCGTAGGCCTCAACGAAGAAACCGTCAAATACATCTCGAATGTTAAAGACGAAGATCCCTGGATCCTCGACTTCCGCCTCAAGGCACTGGAAATTTTCAACAAGAAGCCGATGCCGACCAATTGGGCGGACAAAGACCTCGAAAATATCCACTTCGACAAAATCCGTTACTACTTGTCCAAGGGGCAACAGCCTGCACGCTCTTGGGACGATGTGCCCGACGACGTGAAGGAAACCTTCGAGCGCCTCGGCATCCCCGAACAGGAGCGCAAGTTCCTCGCCGGTGTGGAAGCACAATTCGACTCGGAAGCATCCTACTCCCACATGAAGGAGGACCTCGAGAAAGAAGGTGTGATCTTCGTCGGATCGACCGAAGGCCTGATGAAGTATCCGGAAATCTTCAAGCCCTACTTCGGTAAAGTCATTCCAACTTCGGACAATAAGTTTGCTGCACTCAACAGTGCGACGTTCTCCGGCGGCAGCTTCATTTACGTGCCAAAGGGCGTAAAGCTCAAGCAGCCGCTACAAGCCTATTTCCGCATTAACGCAGAAAACTTTGGCCAATTTGAGCGCACACTCATCATCGCCGACGAAGGTGCCGAAATCACCTACATGGAAGGCTGCACCGCGCCGAAATTTGAGACCACCACCCTGCACAGTGCGGTCGTCGAGCTGGTTGCTCTCAAAGGTGCTAAGATTCAGTACATCACCGTGCAGAACTGGTCGTCCAATGTCTTCAATCTGGTCACCAAGCGCGGCATGGCCGATGAAGGTGCCGAAGTGAAATGGATCGACTGCAACATCGGCTCACGCCTGACCATGAAGTACCCAGGCGTGGTACTGAAGGGCAAAGGCGCGCGCGGCGAAGTATTGTCGATCGCATTGGCCAACGATGGTCAGCACCAAGACACCGGCGCGAAAATGATGCACCTCGCCGACAACACCACGAGTAATATCATCTCCAAATCGATCTCGATCGGTGAAGGACGTTCCACTTATCGCGGTCAAGTGCACATGCCCAAGCACCTCAAGAATTGTAAGAACAATACCGAGTGTGATGCCCTGTTGATCAATACCAACAGCCGCACCGATACGTATCCTGCGATTACCACCCGCGGCGAGAACAACACCGTGCAGCACGAGGCCAGCGTCTCGAAGGTCAGCGCCGAGCAGATCTTCTACATGATGCAACGCGGTCTGTCCGAAGGCGAAGCTATGAGTCTCGCCGTCAACGGTTTCGTCAATGAACTGATGAAAGCCTTCCCGATGGAGTACTCCGTCGAGCTTAAGCGCCTCATCGACATGGAAATGGAAGGCTCGGTCGGGTAATCCCTGCCAACTTCAACATCCTGAATTCTAACTTCTTTAGAAATGAATACCACTTTGGAAAATCCAACTGCAACTACTTCAACTGATGAGCCCGCATGGCTGGCTCAACGCCGCGCTGAAGGTCAGACACAGTTTAACACACTGCCCGCACCCACCGTGCGGGATGAGCGCTGGCGCTTTGCGCGGGTCAACACCCTGAGCACCGACGGTTACACGCCCGCAACCGCTCCATCAGCAGAGACACTCGACCAACTGGTCGAGCGCTCGAACTTGGTGAGCCAACGGGCCGGCAGCCTCGTATTCGCCGACGATGCGCAAGCATTGTTCGAACCGATCAGCGCAGAACTCGCCGCCCAAGGCGTGATCTACCTGCCGGTGCTTGAAGCGATCGCGAAGCACCCGGCATTGATGGAGCAATACTTCCTTAAAGAGTCGACCGAACTGGGCTCGGAGAAGTTCTTCGGGCTGCACGCCTCTCTGGTCAAAGCCGGCTCCATCCTCTACATCCCAAAGGGGGTCGAAATCGAGCAGCCGTTCGTCAACTACTACTGGACCAGCGGTGCACGCGCCGCAGTCTTCCCGCACACGTTGGTGATTGCCGAAGACAACGCGAAAGCATCCGTAGTCGACATTTTCTTCTCCGAAACGGAAGCGAACGAAGCGCTCAGCATTGCAGTGTCCAACATTCACGCAGGCACCGGCGCCAATGTGTTCCGTAAAGTCGTGCAAGATTGGAACGAAAAAACCACTTCCTTCCAGCTCGACACCACTGTCGGCGGACGTGACGTCAATGTCAGGAACCTAGCGGTAAACATCGGCGCCGAGCGTGCCCGTTTCGAGAATCAGGTTCGCATCGAAGGCACCGGCGCACACGTGAAGATGTATTCGCTCACGGTCGCCGAAGAGTCGCAGGAATTCGACCAGCGCACCTTCCAGACCCACAACGCCGGCAACGCGGTATCCGATCTACTCTACAAGAACGCATTGCTCGACAAGAGCCGCACGATCTTCTCCGGACTGATCAAGGTCGCCGAGGGCGCACAGCAAACCGACGCCTACCAAACCAACCGCAACCTGCTACTCGATCCCACCGCCGAAGCCAACGCGCTCCCCGGCCTCGAGATCCTGGCCAACGATGTGAAATGCTCGCACGGCGCGACCACTGGCAACGTCGACGAAGATGAACTGTTCTACATGATGCAGCGCGGCATTCCAAAGCGCGACGCCATGAAACTGATGGTGTTCGGCTTCTTCGAGGAGGTCATCAGCGAGGTCGACAACGACGAGCTCGCCGACAACCTGCGCGCACTCATCCGTAACAAATTCGAATCGAAGATTCACTAAAAAATCCTGAACCGTGGGCCTTAAGCTTGATCGACGCCACGGCGTTCAGCACTCTTTAGCTCCTACAATTATAAATCATGTCCGACGACCAACGCACACTCACCCGCGAAGTTGAAGTCACCCTCATTCCGCAAGGCACGCCGATGTCCTTGCCTGCAGGTGAGCAAGTGACCATCACGCACCGCCTCGGCGGCAACTTCACCGTCATGACCCACAACGGCATGTTTCGCATCAAAGGCATCGATGCGGATTGCCTTGGCGAAGAAGTCACCCAAGCGACTAAAGACGTAGCTGCCGAAAGCCACGACGGCCCCCCCGAGACCGAGGCACAGTGGGAAGCACTCAAATCGGTCTTCGACCCGGAAATCCCGGTTAACATCGTCGACCTTGGATTGGTCTACGCACTCGAGACCAACGAACGCGCAGAAGGCGGCTACAAAATCGACATGCAGATGACACTGACAGCCCCCGGCTGCGGCATGGGTCCTGCGATCGCAGAAGACGCGAAGATGCGCCTCGAATCGGTAGCGGGCGTCGCCGAGGCCGAGGTGGACATCGTCTGGGATCCACCCTGGAACCAAGATATGATCACTGAAGAGGGCAAGATGGTCCTCGGCTTGATTTAATTCAAACACAGCAGGCAAGCAGCCTGCAGGACTTTTCCAAAGACGGGATGCGACAGCATCCCGTCTTTTTTTTGGCGCGCCCGGATCGTTCCTATAAACTAACAAACCATAAAAACGTCACACAACTTGCATCTATTAAAAATTGGCTATGGTTAGCTACCGTCACACTAACGCCTCGTTTAACTGGCAGCTTCGGAATGAAATCTCATATAATTCTATTTCCTTTTCTTTCAATCACAGCATTCAGTATTTCAGCTTCGGCGCAGGCCGTACGGCTCACATTCGACCCGAACCAGATCGATTATGGGGCATTCGAAACAACTGTAGCCGAGATCGAACTCACGCTAGAACGCACAGGTGGATCAATCGCCTCAAATGACTTCGCCGAATTGGATGGCATCGCTTCGGACAATTATTCGATCGGTGGGACATCGGTAACCCCGCATTCTCCAATCGGGTTCAGTATCTTAACTAGCGGTGGGGCCGCCAAGATAGACGGCACTGCCCTCGACGTCGGCGGCGGCGGGATTGATTCTGGAGAAAGCATTACATTTGTATTCGATACCAGTATTGTGATCTCAGAATTTGATTTCGCTGACATAGGTGCATCTGAATTCGCCTCCGTAACCATTGCAGGATCCACACAAACCTTTGGCAATTCTATCGGAGACAGCCACAGCGGTAACTTCTCTCTAAATCAAGGACAGGCACTCGAATTTGGCTTTGCGGCCGCAAATGGAGCAGATTATGACGTTCAGGGGTTCACCTTTACGATCGTCCCGGAGCCGCAAACTTACGCTTTACTTGCGGGCAGCATCGCACTCGCGTTCGCGATGCTCCGTCGCCGAAAGTAAGCAACATCGCCTCCCCTCACCTGTTGCCAACACAAAAG
>DOCS01000098.1:15807-15997 GCA_003503355.1 Opitutia bacterium | reverse complement strand
GCACGTGCAGTCGTTGGGCCTCCTGAGGACGCTCAGGCTGGACAGCGTCCAGCCGGCAGACCTGTGCCACCGGACATCATTGCACAGGCAATACGGCTTATGGCTTCTTCACTCATATTCATATAAGATTCGTACGAGCCACAATAAGGAGTAGGACCATTTTGGTCAGGGGTGTAAAACAAATCAGGCG
>DOCS01000098.1:0-15752 GCA_003503355.1 Opitutia bacterium | reverse complement strand
TGACCAAAGGCCATCTCACGCTCGTCGAGCAACTCCTGATTCGAAGCGGCAATCTGCTGTGTCGCGTATTCGGTCAGCTTGAGGCCTTCCACCACGCGCCATTTGCCGATTGCATCCACCTTGATCGGCAGCGAAGTAATCAGACCAGCCGGTGTACCGTACTCTCCACTGGAGATCACACAGACACTGTGAAAATCGCCGCGTGTCGGAGTGCACAGATCGCGAACGGTGTCGACCACTGCATTCGCTGCGGAAGCTGCTGACGACGCACCACGCGCATCGATGATCGCTTTACCACGCTGACCAACTGTTGGTACAAATGTGTTTTTCAGCCATGCTTCGTCAATCACATCAGTTGCCTTTGAGCGACCGATCTTGGTGTTGTAGAAGTCTGGGAACATCGTTGGGCTGTGATTGCCCCAAACGCAAAGCTCGGAGACATCTTGGACAGGTACGCCGGCTTTTTGAGCGAGCTGTGTCTTGGCACGGTTCTCATCCAAACGTGTCATGGCGAAGAATTGCTCGTTTGGAATATTCGGAGCGCTCTTCATCGCGATGAGGCAGTTTGTGTTACAAGGATTGCCAACCACGACAACGCGCACACTTGGCTTAGCGTTATCATTGATCGCTTTGCCTTGGCCGACGAAGACCTTGCCATTGATGCCGAGCAAGTCAGCACGTTCCATTCCCTGTTTACGGGGAACCGAACCAACCAACAACGCCCAGTCGATGTCCTTAAAACCTACGCTCAAGTCGCATGTTTGAACAATCTCAGTGAGCAGAGGAAACGCACAGTCATCGAGTTCCATGGCAACACCCTTGAGGGCTGACATACCAGGCTCAATTTCGACCAGGTTCAGCGCAACCGGCTGATCGGGGCCAAACATAGCACCTGAAGCGATGCGGAACAGCAATGCATAACCAATGTTACCAGCTGCACCAGTAACTGCGACGCGAATAGGATCTTTTTTCATAAGTTGTCTATCTTTAGAATTAAAATTACTTCATTTTGTCCATGATCATGTCAGTGATCTGCTTGACCATTGCTTCATCAACATCGCCGGTAGGGGCTTTGACGTCGCAGGCACATGCTGGGCTTGGCTGAGGTGCGGTATGAACGGTATATGCAGCTGGATCGCACAGTTCGCACTCCTTGAGTTCGTCAAGACGATGATCCGGCATGCCGAGCTTCTGACGAATTTCGATCAGCTCCTTGAGCTTATCAGGACCATATTGCTTTGGACCTCCAATTTGCATAGTGATGGTCACAGTGTGGCAAAATGCATCTGTGTTTTCCATCTTCCAGTAAGCATCTTCAACATCCTTACCCCAGCAGATCACACCGTGATTTTGCATCAGAATGGATTGGTGCTTTTTGGCGAGCTTGGCAACTTCGCTAGCATTCGCTGGAGAACCTGGAGTCTGGTAACTAGCGAAACCGATTTCACCGAGGAAGACTTCTGGCTCAGGAATGAGGCAAGACGGTGGTGTCACACCGGCAACTGCGAAGGCGGTTGCGTAAATCGGGTGCGCATGCACGCAAGACTTCGCTTTTGGCTCATTCTTCATGATCGCCAAGTGAGTGTTCACTTCGGAGGTGCGCGGGCGTGTACCTGCCACTTGGTTACCATCCAGATCCACCATGCAGATGTCGTCAGGAGTCATGAAACCTTTGGAGATCAGAGTCGGCGTGCACAGCACAAGGTTGTCGCCCACGCGGACAGTGATGTTACCACCGTTGCCGTCGACATACCCCTTGTTCCAGATACGCTCACCGATACCGCAGATGCGCTCTTTCAGGGACTGAACCTCAGGCGAGTAGAAAAAAGTTTCCAGCTCAGCAGCCGTCTTGGGGTCTGAACCAGGTGTCCAGTCAAATACTGCATTAGGCAGCACAGGGCTGTGAATACGTGGGGCATTTGCGCCTTGCGCAGCAGCAGCAGCAGGAGCTGCGGCAGGAGCACCGCCAGGTTTCATCTTATGCTTGCGAAGAATGTCGCGTGCAATGGGCGTGAGCTTTGCATTTGCAGGAACGGTCGAAAGGCACTGGCCTTGCTCGATCATTTTTTCGAGATCTCTAGCGGTGTATAGTTTGCTCATAGTATTTTTAATTAATTTGTTTTAAAATCGGGTAACAGACCGCAGCAGTTATGATTCTGCTGGCGGTGTGTATCTGTAGGAATCAAGGAGCGCAACGGTGATCGCGTCCAGAGGTATAGGTCTATCGAACGGTTGCATGGCTTCGGCACCTTCGACGTAGAGCACTTCATCGCCCACACCAGCACCGAGATTATCGAATGCTACCAAGGACCATGCGGCGGAAATATCATTAGAACTTTTACCGGTGAGCTGGTCAGCCCCCATAGGCGAAATCATGACCCATCGTCCACCACGAAAAGCAGGATCGCGGTGGCCGAGCGTGACTGTTCCAATTACTTTTCCAGGCTTCATAATTTAATCAATGAGCCCCATAATCTGGTTACGGATTGGCGAATGATCGTCATGCACCGTGCCTTGTGTCCAGGAGCCGTCAGTAGTAATGAATACGCGGGCATGAATGCCTGCGCCGATCGGATCCACTGCAGCAAAAGGTGAGCCCGCAGTCGCGCCAGACTCATCAATCGGCGTGCAGAGCACAATTGCCTGACCGATGAGACTGGAATGGCCGATGCTGGTTACAGCATGGCCGTCTACGCGTGCGAGAATCATGGTTTATCAGGTAACGATGTTCAGGTTGTTAACCAGTGTGCAGCGGCGATAGCGTGTGAACGTACGAGGTGTCGTAATGCCCTCACCGGTCGTTGTCGCAATCGAGAAGCTGATAAAGCCCTCACCCCCCATACCAAGACCAGCCACGCAAGGACCGTTCTTGACGAAAATGGTGGTATCCATGGCCTGCCCCATTTCAGTCATACGAGCGACATTCATGGTGTGGATCATAGCGGAGTGCTTATCGCCATGCTCAGATTGCTTGGCGATACGAAGACCTTCGCTGAAGTCGTTGGCACGAACGATTGGAAGGAGCGGCATCATTTGCTCTTCTTGAACAAACGGGTCATTCGCATCCGTTTCAGCGATGAGCATCTCGACGCTGGAATCGATATTCAGACCAGCAATCTTAGCGAGTGCATCTGGATTCGCGCCAACCCACTTACGGTTGAGAACTGGAGTGCCACAGCCAACGCCATTCTTGAAGTCGAAGACTTCATTTTTGATCGCTTGCAACTGCTGTGCATTTAACAGCACGGCACCTTGTCGCTCCATCGCTGCAAGTGTCTTCTGATACGAATCACCGACTGCGATAATTTGCTTTTCACCAATGCAAAGCAAGTTGTTGTCAAAACCACCACCAGTGATGATGTCGCGAGCCACACGATCGAAATCGAGTGCGTTGCAATCGTCAACCAATACAGGAGGATTACCAGGACCCGCGCAAATTGCGCGTTTGCCAGTCTTCATGGCCGCGTCAACCACGCCTGGGCCACCGGTGATGCAAAGCATGTTTACATCGTCGTGAGCGCACAGGTCATTGAAAGAATCGAGTGACGGTTTTTCAATGGTGCACAGCAGGTTCGAAATACCTGTTTCAGCCTTGATCGCTTCGTTGAACTCATGGATCGCGAGTGCAGCGACTGCCGCACCACCTGGATGCGGATTGAATACGATCGAGTTACCCGCAGCCACCATGTTGACGATGTTACCGGCAATCGTAGGTACGGAGTGAGTCAGCGGAGTAATCGCAACGATCACACCCCACGGAGCCGCCTCGTCCATAGTAATACCGAAATCACCACTCATACCTTGCGGCGTGAGATATTCGGGTCCGAGTACATTCTTCACACCCTGAAGTTTCAAGGGCTTGTGTGCAAGGCGTCCGATTTTGGTTTCATCAAACTCGATCTGCCCCCAACGCTCAGCGTTGTCGAGGCACATCTGCTTAACGATTTCAACGATCTTGGTACGTGCGGCCCAGCCCTTTTTATGGAGCTGATCAAAACCACTACGCGCTGCCGCGACCGCCTGCTGGGGGTCATCAAACACACCGTGCTTGTTGGGACGCGCCTGTATGCTTGGCATCGAGATCGAACCTTGAGATTGCATCTGGGCGAGCACTTCACTCACCACGCTACGAATCGCATCTTCATTCAACTGACTCATAAAAATATCCTTTCTTCAAGTTTAACTGTTTTTCGCTTCGTAGGTCTTATTACCCTGAATACTCACGGTATCGACCAAACCAACGACTGCGGCATCCACGGGTAGTGCCTTGAGGCCTTCGGCCTGGCGAGCAGAGCTACCTTGGGCAAACATCACCAGTTCCCCTTCGCCGGCGCCCATGGTATCAATCACGACAATCGTGTTCATACCGGGCTTCAACTTACTGGGGTCTTCCGGATCGACTAACATCGGACGCACCATCAGGAGCTTGTAGCCCCGCATGCTTTCGTCCTTCTTCGTCGAAACGATGGAACCTATGACTTTTCCCAAATACATCGGGATTACTTGGTTGCGCGCTTAGCGGGGGACTTAAGAGCAGGAACAATCGCTTCAACATCGTCATGTGGACGAGCGATCGTGTGTGCGCTGACGACTTCGCCGTAACGTCCAGCTGTTTCAGCACCCGTTTCGATCGCTGCGTTGACTGCTGCAACATCACCTGTGACTACAACACTAACCAGTGCGCTGCCAACACCCTTCATAGGGCCAGTGAGTTCAATATTTGCTGATTTGAGCATCGCGTCTGTGCCTTGGACGAGTGCGATGAGGCCTTTAGTTTCGAGAATTCCGATTGCTTGCTTTGCCATGATATTATTTGGGTTGATTTGAATTTATAATTATTATTTAGAAATTTATTAGCTCGCTTGTATATTGCGGTAAACTTCACGAGCGATGACCAATTCTTCATTGGCCGGGATAACGACGACCTTGATGGTCGAATCCGCTGTACTGATCACGCCTTCCGCGCCACGAATCACTTTCGCGTTCGCCTCGGGATCAATCTTGACGCCAAGACCTTCCAGTCCAGCGCACACAGCAGCACGCAATACTGGGTCATTTTCGCCGATGCCGGCGGTAAAGGAAATCACTTCGGCACCGCCCATCTTAAAGAAGAAGGAACCGGCCCAGTGACGAATGCTTTCAATCAGCACGGCGTTCGCCAGTTGCGCCTTGGGATTACCGGCATTCGCGGCGTCTTCAATGTCGCGAGCGTCATTACTGACTTCCGAAATCCCGAGCATGCCACTCTCCTTATTGAGTTGACGCTCTGCTTCCTCAACGGAAAGCCCCAACATCTTGCAGACATAAGGGATCGCCATCGAATCGAGATCACCCACACGGTTATTTTGCGGCAGACCACTTTGCGGGCTGAAGCCCATGCTGGATCCGATCGCGACGCCGTTGTTGATACCCACGACGGAACTGCTACCACCAAGGTGGCAAGAGAGCACACGCACAGGAGCGCCAGTGTACTCGCCGGGGCCGTCGACATAGAGACGACGTGCACGTTCAGCGACGACCTCATTACCGACCATCTCAGCAGAGCGTTCGGCAATAAACTTGTGGCTCGCACCATGAAAGCCGTAGCGACGGATACCCAGATCACGCCAAGCCTGGGGGATCGCGTAGGTCGTCGATGCTTCGTCGGCCCACTGGAAAAACGCAGTCTCGAAAAGAGCGACACGCTTTACAGATGGAAGTTTTTCCGCGAAGCAGCGAATCCCTTCAGCGTAGGCTGGGTTGTGAGCAGGGGCGACCTCCTTGAAGCCATCCAAGGCTTCAAGGACGCGCTCATCCGCATCAACACAGCCACTTAGATCCTTACCGAGGACGGTTTTAAAACCGACCGCGTCAAGATCCTCACCGGATTGAAGATGGCCATCACCGACCAGGGATTCGAGCATTTGCTCAATGCACGGAGTGTACTCCGTAACACGCTCAAAGCCTCCCGTCGCCAGCAGTGTAGCAACAGTATCGCTCATCTCAAAAAGACGATATTTAAAGGAGGTGGAACCAAGGTTGGCGATTAGGATCTTCATTAGGTTTTTTCGTGAGAAAGGCATCCCTGCCGGTGTAATGACGTTTAATGAGAACAGGCAGGACTGCCTGTATCTGATAAGTGTTTTACCCGATCCAGCTGCCGAGCTTCGAGAGATCGTCGTGTGGACGAGGGATCACTTGTACGGCAACGACTTCACCGATCGAACCGGCTGCGTCAGCACCCGCTTCAACGGCAGCTTTTACCGCAGCGACATCGCCAGTGAAGAAAGCTGTCACGAGACCGCTTCCGATTTTTTCCCAGCCTGTCAATGTAACGTCAGCTGATTTAAGTGCGGCATCGGATGCTTCCATGAGGCATACGAACCCCTTGCACTCGATCATTCCAATTGCTTGTTTTGCCATAATATTTGTTTCCCTTTAGAGGGTTATGCTTGAAAGTATTTAAGCAGGTCGTCGTGTGGACGTGCGATTACGTGAGATGCTACAAGCTCGCCAACGCGATTTGCTGCTTCTGCACCGGCTTCAACGGCTGCCTTAACGCTGCCGACATCACCCTTGACAAGTACGGTCAAAAAACCGCCGCCAATTGAGATTTGCTTTACAAGGCTAACTGATGCCGCCTTGGNNCATTGCGTCACTCGCTTCGATTGAGCCAGTGAGGCCTTTTGTTTCTACCAATCCGATGGATTCACTCATGATATATTTTGGTTTGTGATTATGTGTGTTGAAATGAGAATTTATTATTTAATAAGCTCGCAGGGCGTATGATCGCCAAAGCCACAAGCATTGCCCTCGTCAGTGTCAATGTGTACTTCCAACTTGAAGGAAGGGTCGACGCGGACGTAGATGCGATCGAAAGTAACCCCAAGGTCACCTCCAACGCGGAGCTTCATGTAAGATTTGTTTTCGACACCGTAGTATGCGGCATCTTTAGGCGCCATGTGTACGTGCGGGGCGGCGCGGATCACACCCTTTTCCATTTTAAGGAACCCTGCAGGACCCATCAGCATGCAACCAGGCGTGCCTTCGATGTCCCCCGAATTGCGAATTGGGATCTGATAACCAAGCGAGATCGCATCCGTGTAAGCGAGTTCAACCTGATCAAAATCACGGCACGGACCGAGAATGCGCAGATTTGAAATCACGCGGCTACGAGGACCAATCATCGTGACGGATTCCTGCGCAGCAAACTGCCCATCCATATATAGATCCTTCTTAGGCGTCAACTGGTGACCTTTTCCGAAAAGAACCTCAACGGAAGCCTGCGACAGATGGCAATGGCGGGCACTGATGTTTACGACTAGTGGATTCGGCCCACCAACGGGCTTTGATGCCTGGTTAATAGCGAGATTACGCTGAAGGCTTGAACGAACCAATTGTTCGACTCGGGCACGACTCAAAGGGGAATTACTCATATGGATAACTACGGTAAATGATTAGTTTAGAAGCAAACTCGAAATATCCCCCACATAAGTCAACATACATCTTGCAAGAACAAAGAAAAACCCAAATAAATCCTACCCCGTCCGCTATGCTAGCTCAAGAACGCCACAAACAGATCTTAAATCTCCTAGAGAGACAAGGCACCGTCCGCACCGTAGACCTCGCACAAGGATTTAAGGTCACGGACGAGACGATCCGTCGCGACCTGCAGATCATGTCGGACAACAAGCAGCTAACCCGCGTACACGGCGGTGCCAGCAGTCGGAATGGACGCCCCCGCCTGCAGTCGTTCAGCGAACGTCGGGAGATTCAAGTTGAACGCAAAAAGGCGATCGCCAAAGCAGCGCTAAAGTGGATCGTCCCGGGCAAAACCTACGCCTTTGATAGTAGCACGACAGCCTTTGAACTTGTATCACAACTGCCCGATCTCCCCTACCGAGTGATTACCAATGCGTTTACCGTGCTAGAACACATTGCTCACATGAACAATGTGGAGCTCATCTCGACCGGCGGCCGCTACCACCCGAACACACAAACCTTCACCCGCAGCGACAGCTACGTCACACTACAGCGTCACAACATTAACATCGCCTTTATTTCCTGCATCAGCCTAGACCTCCTGCGAGGAGCCAGCGAGGGTTTTGAAGAGCAAGCCGAATTCAAGGAGCGCCTGGTCCGGACCGCCGAAGCAGTCGTGCTCTTGGTGGATTCGAGCAAATTGAACGCAGCCTCCGAATATTTTTTTGCAGAGCTCAAAGATATTACCCATATAATAACCGACAGCGAAGCCACTTCGTATGCCATTAAAGGCCTTCAGAGCCATGGATGCACAGTGGTCATCGCCTCTTAATACTACCCATTACCATGAGTCAAAAAAAAGTATACCTCGCAGTTGATCTCGGCGCCGGAAGTGGCCGTGTACTCGCAGGAGAATTCGACGGCACACGCATCGAACTCCACGAACTTAACCGCTTCGAAAACACACCGATTCAACTGCCAAGTGGATGGCACTGGAATATCCCCGCACTGTACCAAAGTATACTCGAAGGACTGAAGCGAGCAGCCTACACTTATGGTGAGCGCGCGATCAGTATCGGCATTGACACCTGGGGCGTGGACTATGGCTTGTTCGACAAAGACGGCCGCATGCTCGGCCTGCCTTATCAATATCGCGACAGCCGCACCGATGGCATGATGGAAGCGACCTTCGCAAAAGTCCCCAAACAGGAAATCTACGACCGAACAGGCGTCCAATTCATGTTTTTCAACTCCATCTTCCAACTGCTCTCGGATGTTGAAAATAAGAACCCCGCACTAGATGCGGCTGAAGACATTCTCTTCATTCCAGACTTGCTGGGATATTGGCTGACCGGCAACAAGACGCAGGAACGCAGTTTCGCCAGCACCACTCAGCTGTACAATCCAACACTTAAAAACTGGGACTACGAGCTAATCGAAAAATGCGGCCTGCCGAAAAAGCTATTTAAAACCATCAGTGATCCGGGCAGCTTGCTCGGTGACCTTAGGGAAAGCGTCGCGAAGGCGACCGGCTTGACTCACACCAAAGTCATTACCGTTGCGGGTCACGACACCGCCAGCGCGGTGGCTGCAGTGCCAAGCAAAGACCCAACCCCGGCATTCCTCAGCAGCGGCACATGGTCGCTCATGGGGCTCGAACTCCCAGCCCCCATCATTAATGAGCAGTCCTTTAAGGACGCGTTCGCTAATGAGATCGGCATCAACAACACCGTCCGCTTCCTCAAAAACATCTGCGGCCTGTGGCTCATTCAGGAATCCAGACGTGACTGGCTCGCGAATGGGCAAGATGTGCCATACGCACAAATGGCATCGCTCGCTCTCGAAGCCGAGCCCTTCCGCTCGTTTATTAACCCAGACGACCCTCGTTTCATCGAGGCAGGCAACATGCCAAAGAAGATTCAAGAATTTTGCCACGAAACAGGCCAACCCATTCCCGAAACCAAAGGCGAAATCATTCGCTGCATCTACGAAAGTCTCGCACTGCGCTATAGCCAAGTGTGGCAAAGCCTAATGCAGCATGTCGATCGCGCCCCTACCACGTTGCACATTGTCGGTGGCGGCTGCCAAGACAACCTACTCAATCAATTTGCAGCGAATGCAATCGGCGTGAAGGTCGCTGCCTGCCCAGTCGAAGCGACCGGATTGGGCAACATTATGGCTCAAATGCTCGCCGATGGCGTAATCGCCGACGTCGCTGAGGGCCGCCAAATCATCCTCAATTCCTCACTTGTCGAAATCTTTAAGCCAGCTGACCAAGTGCCTTGGGCAGAAGCGAAAGCTCGCTTTTCCAAGCTCACGAAGTAGCTACCCTACATTTATATTATGAAAAGTCCCAACCACATCACCGACCCCGATGTCATTCTAATTGGCAGCGGCATCATGTCAGCCACGCTCGGCACCATGCTCAAAGAGCTGAACCCTGAGCTGCGCATTCAGCTCTACGAAATGACCGAAGGATTCGGCAAAGAAGCATCGAATGGTTGGCACAATGCCGGCACAGGACACGCGGGTATTTGCGAACTGAGCTACACACCCGACTATGGCCCCGACGGCCAAGTCGAAGTCAGCAAGGCGATTGAAATCTTCCACCAGTTCGAACATTCAAAGCAATTCTGGGGGCATGCCGCACGCACTGGCATGATCGATAATCTCAGCGACTTCATCAACCCCGTGCCGCACCTGAGTTTCGTCTACGGCCAAGAGCAAGTCGACTTCCTGCGCTCACGATTCGAACAACTAAAGAAACACCATTTCTTCGAATCGATGGAATACACCGAGGATCGCGAAACCATTCGCGAATGGGCGCCACTACTGTTGCAAGGGCGTGACAATACTCCCATCGCAGTCACCAAGATGGATCGCGGCACCGACATCAACTACGGCGCGCTCTCCTCCAAGCTCATTACCTGGCTCGGCAACCAACCAGGCTGTGGTTACGCAACCAGCCACCGGATCACCGACATAACCAAGACTGGCGACAAATGGACGGTGAAGGTTAAAGACCTCAAAACCAAGGAGACCTTTACCAACACTGCGAAGTTCATCTTCATCGGCGGCGGAGGCGGTAGCCTCCCACTCCTGCAAAAGTCCGGCATCAAGGAAAGCAAAGGCTTCGGCGGCTTTCCGATCGGAGGACAATGGCTGATCTGCGACAAACCAGAGATCGTCGAAAAACACATGGCTAAAGTCTATGGCATGTCCCCGGGCGCTGCACCGACCATGGCGGTTCCGCACTTGGACACACGTATCATCGACGGCAAGAAGGCCATACTATTTGGACCGTATGCCGCATGGACGACCAAGTTCCTGCACGTCGAAGGCAAGCTAACCGACCTGCCCGGCTCGATTCGTGCAGATAATATTGCCTCGCTGATCAAGGTTGGCCTGCATAATATTCCGCTCGTTCGCTACTTAATCCAGCAAGGCACGCAGAGCATGTCCACACGCATGAAAGAGCTGAAAGCGTTCTTCCCGGATGCGAATGAAGCAGATTGGAAACTCATCGATGCTGGCATTCGCGTGCAGGCGATCAAGAAAGAGGACGGCGACGCAGGCATCGTTCACTTCGGAACCGAAGTAATCACCTCGGAAGACCGTTCAATCTCAGCACTACTAGGAGCCTCTCCCGGCGCATCGGTTTCAGCCAACATCATCCTTGAAGTCATCAAGCGTTGCTTCGCAGAAACGCTTAAAACCGAAGAAGGCCACAAGAATATGAAAGCAATGGTGCCTTCTTACGATGAAGACCTGCGCACCGCAGAACTCGCACCAAAACAACGCGAGCTCAGCGAGCAAGCGTTCAAATCACTCAACTGTATTTAGTGCCACGACTGCGAACCGCGAAGCCCTAAAGCATCGAGGACGCTAGCGATTAAGCGCCGCGCCGTTGAAAGCCAGATCCATTCGTTGGCACATCACGGTAGGCATCATTCTGTTTCCATAAGGGCTACCTGACTTACGTCGGGTAGCCCTTATTTGTGCGCGTTGACTTATAATCTTCGCCGCATCGGCAACCATCTGGTCGACACTCGGCGGCAAACACCTCGCTGCTGCCGAAGCAACCGAGTCTTACAGCTTGAAAATCCAGCGCAGCCAACCCCTCGTCAACTGGGGTGCCGTGTTGTAATTCTGGCATGCCTCCAATCGGGCTAAAAACCGAACCAACTGGCGCTAAAATAGCCGCGATAACACAACCGGATGACAATGACAGGCAGAGGCTGATTCTATGGAATCACACGGCCACCTGAGTGCCCTAAAAACCAAGCAATTGACAACCAAACACTAGATGTATTTTTTGACTGCTTCTCATATAAATAGTCGCGATTTATCGCGAATGACTCAACAAGACTGTCACTTATTATGAACAACTATCCATTTACCTTCCCTAAGATCGGCATTCGCCCGACTATTGATGGCCGCCTCGGTGGCGTGCGTGAGTCACTTGATGACATCACGATGAACATGGCCAAGCGCGTGGCCGCGCTGTACTCCAAGGAACTGCGCAACCCGGACGGCAGTCCCGTCGAGTGCGTGATCGCCGACACCAACATCGGCGGCGTGCGCGAAGCTGCTGCCTGTGAGGAAAAATTTCAACGCGAGGGCGTAGGTCTCAGCCTCACCGTCACCCCTTGCTGGTGCTACGGCTCGGAGACAATGGACATGGACCCGCATCGCCCAAAAGCGATTTGGGGCTTCAACGGCACCGAGCGCCCCGGCGCGGTGTATCTGGCAGCAGCATTAGCTGGCCACACACAAAAGGGCATCCCTGCCTTTGGTATCTACGGTAAAGACGTCCAGGAAGCCGGCGACGAAACCATGCCAGAGGACGTGGTTGAAAAGCTGCTCAACTTCGCCCGTGCGGGTCTCGCGGTCGGATTCATGCGTGGCAAAGCCTACCTCTCGATGGGCGGCACCTCGATGGGCATCGCTGGCTCGGTCGTCGATCCCTCATTCTGGGAGCGCACGCTCGGCATGCGCGTCGAAGCGATCGACATGACAGAGTTCGTCGGCCGCATGAACAAAGGCACCTACGATCAAGCTGAATTTGAAAAAGCCCTCGCATGGGTCAAAGAAAACTGCCCAGAAGGCAAGGACTACAACAGCGAGGACACGCAGCGCAGCCGCGAACAACTCGACAGTGAGTGGACCGATTCGGTCAAAATGGCACTGATCGCCCGCGACCTGATGGTTGGCAACGACAAGCTCGCTGAAGCTGGCTACGGCGAACAAGCCCAAGGCCACTACGCGATCGCAGCGGGTTTCCAAGGCCAACGCCAATGGACTGACCACTTCCCGAACGGCGACTTCATGGAGGCCATTCTCAATACTTCCTTCGACTGGAACGGCAAACGCCCGCCCTATATCGTCGCGACCGAGAACGACGCCCTCAACGGCGCCGGCATGCTGTTCGGCCAACTGCTGACCAACAGCGCACAGATCTTTGCCGACCTGCGCACCTACTGGAGCCCCGACGCGGTCGCTCGTGTCGCCGATGGCTACCAGCTTGAGGGCAAAGGCGCAGACGGCCTGCTGCACCTGATCAACTCCGGCCCTGCCGCACTCGACGGCACCGGTGATCAGACAGACGCCGAAGGCAACCCGACCATGAAGCCCTTCTGGGAAATCACTGACGAGGAAGCCGCAGCGAGCCTAAAGAACACCACTTGGCACCCATCCATCACCGAATACTTCCCTGGGGGCGGCATGAGCACACGCTTCAAGACCAAAGGTGGCATGAAGGCGACCATGATTCGCCTCAACCTCGCATCGGGCCTCGGCCCCTGCCTGCAAATCGCAGAGGGTTGGACCGTCGAACTGCCCGAAAACGTGCATGACGCGCTCGACGAACGCACCAACCCGAGCTGGCCGACCACATGGTTCGCACCGCGCCTCACTGGTGCAGGTGCATTCCGCTCCACTTATGAAGTCATGAACAACTGGGGCGCGAATCACTGCGTGATGACAGCCGGCCACGTCGGCGATCTGTACATCACCCTCGCCTCCATGCTGCGCATTCCAGTGTACATGCACAACGTCGAAGAAGAGCGCGTCTTCCGCCCAAGCGCATGGCGCGCCTTTGGCACCGCCGACCTCGAAGGCGCTGACTTCCGCGCCTGCGAGTCTTACGGCCCGCTGTACACCTAGTCACACAGCACCACAATTCATCACTCCCGTGTTGCGCTGCGACACGGGAGTTTTTTTTCTTAATAACCAAACTATTCTATTCTTATGCTTAAAGGGATCTCACCACTCATCTCGCCCGAACTGCTCGCCACCCTCTCCACTATGGGCCACGGCGACGAAATCATTCTCGCCGACGCACACTTCCCCGGCGACTCATTCAGCCACAACGTCATCCGCGCCGACGGCCTGCAGATCCAAGACCTGCTCGACGGCATCCTGCCTTTATTTGAACTCGATGCCTACGTGCCCGAGCCTCTGGTGATGATGGCAGCCGTCGAAGGCGATACCCTCGACCCACAAGTCGAAGCCACCTACCGCGCGCCGATCGACAAGCACGCGCCCAACGCGCCCGCCATCGCGCGTGTCGACCGCTTCGCCTTTTACGACCGTGCGGAAGCCGCGTTCGCCGTCGTCATGACCGGCAGCACGATGAAATACGGCAATATTCTGCTCAAGAAGGGCGTCACTCCGGTCGCCGAATAAGCGTTTAAAGAAGCCTCATACCGCCGCTCTCCGCGACCAAACCTGTTTCAATACGGTTTCGTCGCAGAGTAGCGGCCGGCCCGAGATCTAGCTGCGCCAGTGGGCGATGCGCGCGGCCACTTGCTTCGGCCCCGGCATACCTGGCTTTTCACGTGCTTCCAGCGCCCGCTTCAAATCGAACACCGAATTCCAGTCTTCTCCCAACTTGGCGTGAATCGGCGCGACCTGATCATAGGGCAATTCGTTGAGCGGCGTATCCAATTCTTCGGATAGCCCGACCAAAGCGCCCACCACATGATGCGCTTCGCGAAAAGGCACCGCGCGCTCGACCAAATAATCGACCACATCGGTCGCCAGTAGAGCGGGATCCGCCACTGCTTTCGCACACCGCGCCACATCGGCCTCCACCCCGACCATACAAGCAGCCACACAATCGAGCATCAGCTGCGTCTGATCAAACGAATCAAACACCGGCGGCTTATCCTCCTGCAAGTCGCGGTTATACGTCAGCGGCAGGCCTTTGACCATCGTCAGCAACATTTGCAGATTGCCCGTCAAACGCGCGGACTTGCCACGGATCAGCTCAAACGCATCCGGGTTTTTCTTCTGCGGCATCAGGCTGGAGCCCGTGGTAAACGCATCCGGCAAACGCACGAAGCCGAATTCCGCACTGCTCCACAGGATGAAGTCCTCCGAAAGCCTTGAAAGGTGCACACCAATGGTCGCACATACCGAAGCAAAAGTGATAAAAGTATCGCGATCACTCACCGCATCCATGCTGTTTTGAGTGATCTTGGGATTGCCGTCGGCATCCACAAAATTCAACTCGCGGGCAACGAACTCGCGGTCAATCGGCAGCGTGGTACCGGCAATCGCCCCCGAACCGAGCGGACAGACATTCGCCTGCTCCCGCACCTCAGCCATGCGCTGGCGGTCGCGGTCGAACATTTCCACATAGGCGAGCAAATGGTGCGCCATCGAAACCGGTTGCGCCCGCTGCAAATGAGTGTAGCCGGGAATGATCACGGCTTGTGTGCGGTCAGCTAAATCGACCATCGCCGCAATCACCGCCGTCAGCGATGCATCCAGCTTCGAGCACGCATCTTTAAACCACAGACGCATATCCGTCGCGACTTGGTCGTTGCGACTGCGCGCGGTGTGCAGCTTGGCCGCGGCCGGCACGCGTACCGTCAACGCCTGCTCAATATTCATATGCACATCTTCCAATGCCATATCCCAAGCAAACTGCCCCGCCTCGACCTCAGCCAGAATCGCATCCAGGCCCGACCGAATTGCATCGCGCTCCTCAGCGGTGATAATACCGACATGCGCCAGCATCGCGGCCTGCGCCTGACTGCCCTGCACATCAAACACCGCCAGGCGCTGATCAAACGAGACCGATTCGCCGATGCGTAGCATCAATTCCGCCGGTCCCTCAGAGAACCGCCCACCCCATGTCGCTTGTTTTGTTACGTCTGCCATATAAGGGACGACTTTTCCCACCCACTCCGCAATTGGCAAATCTAAACCAGCACACCGCCATGATCGCGCGCATTTGCTAAAGCGGCACACTACCCAACAGGCACCATCAAAGCCGTAGCGTG
>DOCS01000124.1:7255-8095 GCA_003503355.1 Opitutia bacterium | reverse complement strand
CGCCCGGCCGGATATGCCATAGGCGCGCCTTTAAATTGCTACAGGTCAAATGCGGAGATTGGCGCTCCCGGGATCGCCAGGCGCCTGTCTGGCTCACCGCGAATGGCCGAAATTCCGAGCGCGGGAAACGCCAGCGCCCATGATTTTCCTAATTGCCAGTAGCACGACGGCGATAGCCGTTGTGGTCGACATTCTCGAGCAGTCCGAGTGTAACCGCTGTCGCGCTACGGCGTCCCTGCAAAGTCATCGCCGTCGTGATCGGTATTTGCCCCGTGCCACCGACGGGTTCAACGATCTCCTCGGTACGATGGAATCGCGTCCTGCCTGAGCGAAAGGCGGTAGCCCCATTATCAGGGGTGGCGATGTGCCACCCCCGCCGCATCTCAAAGCCTATGGTGGCTTCGGCACGCGATCAATTACTCACTCATTCAGCACCACTAGCGCTCTATCATTATCATCGGTCGATACGATCAGTAAGCATTTATCATCGTTAATCGGGGCACTGACGTACAGATAACGAATGTTAATGTCCTCCGCTCCAATTTTCTGGCACAGCCGACTGAGCATTCCGGGCTTGTGATCGATTTCGACCGCAATCGATGCCAATTCTTCCGGTGCATAGGAGTGCGCCGTCAGAGCATCGACTGCGCGTAGATTGTCATCGGTGACGAGATGGACGATGCCATTTTTATCATCTTCGATCCACGCCGCTGCAGCTAACAGATTGATGCCTTTTTCGGCGACAATCTTGGTCAGTTGGGCGAGCACGCCAATATCATTAAACACCTTGATGGATATCTCTTTTACATGAGTTGCAGTCATCATATTTATCACCTCCTT
>DOCS01000124.1:6533-7147 GCA_003503355.1 Opitutia bacterium | reverse complement strand
TATTTTTAGGGACAGGCTAAAAATGGTCGGATGGGTGGACTGTCGATCAAGGATGAATTCGTTAAGTTATATGAGAATGCGACGAATCAAGGTTAGGGATCGTGATGCGGTTTATCATGTGATGACGCGCACGGTGAATGGTGAGCGTTTGTTTAAAGACCGTGAGAAAGAAATCCTGAGGAAGATGATCCGTCAGGTGGCTGACTTCTCGGGAGTCGAGGTGCTAACATACTGCATTTTGTCGAATCACTTCCATGTGCTGGTTGGGGTGCGGCACCAACCAGTTGTCGCGGATGCTGAGCTGATGCGGCGCTATGAAGTTCTGTATCCTCAGCCGACTAAATACCAACAAGCATCCGCTAAGGTTATGAAATCTCAGCTGCTGGCGGGCGGCGATGAGGCGAATCAGATCCGACAACAGCTTTTAGCGCGGATGAATGATGTATCTGAATTTATGAAAGCGGTTAAACAGCGTTTTTCAGTTTGGTATAATCGTTCTCATCGGCGTTATGGCACGTTGTGGGCTGAGCGTTTTAAGTCGGTTTTGGTTGAGGGGCAGGGGGACGCGCTGCAGACTGTGGCAGCCTATATTGATTTGAATCCGGTGAGAGCCA
>DOCS01000124.1:0-6454 GCA_003503355.1 Opitutia bacterium | reverse complement strand
AAGCTCATCGGATGCTGATTTTTGGCAAGGGGGCCAGTCCGTGGACGCATCAAGGACGGGTCATTGACCGAAAAAAAGCACTGAGAGTGTTGAACGAGGAGCAGGGGCAGTTGTCCACGGCGGTGATGCTACGTTGCCGGGTGCGCTACTTTACGGATGGTGCGATTCTCGGTAGCGCGGAGTTCGTGCAAGGCTATGCACGGCACTGGCAACTGCAAAAAGACCGGAAGCATCCGCTGAGGGTGAATCCCATGGGCGGAGGGGTGTGGAACGGCCTGTGCGTGATTCGAGGGCTGAGATACCAAGTCTTTGGATGACGCCTAGCGCGGGCTGCTTGCTGGCGAGGAAGGCGCGAAAGAACGTTCTCTGGCCGAGCCAGCATCGCACCTCCGTTGAAAAGAGGAGGTGCGATGTTTGGTCCGGGGTTAAAGGCTGAGTGCTTTGCGGGCTTCGGCTTCGAGTTCGCTGGCTTTGGCACGCTCAGGTGCTGCACCGCGCGCCATGTCCGGCTTGCCGCCGCCTTTACCTCCGACGATCGGTGCAAGGGTTTGGATCAGTTTGCCGGCCATTAGACCCGAGGCTTTGGCAGTCTCTCCGCAGAGCGCGCCGAGGTGGAGTTTGCTGCCGTCGTCGATAACCAAGAACGCGGCTTGTGCGAATTGGATTTGTTTGAGGCCGTTCATCAGTTCTTGCAGCAGCGCGGCAGGGCCTTCAAACGAAAGAACCAGATTGCTGGAGGTGTCCTGTTCCTCGAGTAAGGCTTGGGCCATCTTTGCCGCACCAGCTGCTTGTGCCTTTTTTAGTGCCTTGTCGGCTTCGACCGTGACGTCTTTGAGTCCCTGTACCTGCGCGATGATGTCTTTGAACACTTGGTTCTTCTGCTCAAAGCTGCCTTCGCTGAGCATGCCGACCATAAAGTGAGGTAACTGCGGATAGTTAAACGGTGCTGCGTCGAGTGCTTCCAGCTGTTGGTTGGTTGTCTCAAGACGGGAGCGAAGTTCTTTTTCTTCGACGGTCGATTTTTCGACAACACTGCGCACCCAGTCGTACGCAGCGGTGCCACAAAGTGCTTCGATGCGGCGAACGCCTGAGGCGATGGCACCTTCGGATTTGATTTTGAAAAGACCGATGTCGGCAGTATTGCGTACGTGTGTGCCGGCGCAGAGCTCCATCGAGTAGCCGTTCAGGGCTTTTGCTTCGCCGCCGATTTGAACCACGCGAACAAGATCGCCATATTTGTCGCCGAAGAACTGCATGATGTCAGCGCGTCCTTTGATCTCTGCATGCGGGACTTCGAGCCAAGAAACGGGTTCCGCCTTTTCGATGCAGGCATTGACCTTTTCTTCCATCTCAGTGATCTGAGCGGGCGTTAGGGCTTTCGAATTGAAGTCGAAGCGCAGGCGATCCGGATTGACGCTGGAGCCTTGCTGCGACGCGTCGGTCGAGACGACCTCGTGCAACGCCCAGTGCAGCAAGTGCGTGGCCGTGTGGTGGGCTTCGATCGGTGCGCGCTTGGAGTTGTTGAGCGCGATTGTTATCGTGCTGCCTTCTTTCAGCTGTTCGCTTTCAATTCCAGACACCAGGTGGCCGACGGCGTTGCCGATTTTTTGCACGCCCTTGATTGGGTAGCTCTGGTCGTCGATGGTGGCCGTGCCGGTGTCACCTTCTTGGCCGCCCATTTCGGAGAAAAGCACGGTCTTGTCGGTAATAACCAGCAACTGTTCATCTTGCGCGTGCACTTCGAGGATCTGTGCCTCGCAGCTGTCAGCGTCGAACCCTTCAAATTGCGTGGTGGCATTGGAGCTTAGATCGAGCGCGCGCACGATGGTTTTCTTTTGTGCACCACGTGACAGCTCACGGGCTTGTTCCATGCGCGCTTCGACAGCGGCTTCGTCCAGTGTGATACCACGTTCCCGGCACAGCAGCGCGGTGAGATCGAGTGGAAAGCCGAAGGTGTCGTACAGCTTGAAGGCATCTTCCGGCGGGAACACGTTCGATTTACTGGCATCGCTTTCGAACAGTTGCATGCCGCGGTCGAGCGTCTTGTTAAAGCTCTCTTCTTCGTTCGCCAAAGTATCTTTGACCGCTTCCGCGCGTTTATTGATCTCGGGGAATACCGCGGCGAATTCGGTGATCAGTGTGTCGACCAGTTTTGGCAGGAACGGCTCGTTGCCATTGAATCCCAGTGTGCGGCCATATTTGACGGCGCGGCGCAGGATGCGCCGCAGCACGTAGTTGCGGCCGGTGTTGCCAGGCAGAATGCCATCGGCAATCGAAAATGACAGGGTGCGGATGTGGTCGGCGATCACGCGGAAGGCGATGGCTTCCTTGAGTGTGTCGGATTGCTCGACGCCTTCACCGGGGTAAATGTCTGCGTAGGTCTTGCCGCTCAATGCTTCGAGCTTACGGAAAATCGGCTGGAAGACGTCGGTCGCGTAGTTGGTGGGCTTCTGCGAAAAGTCGGTGAAGCCCTTGGTGTTTTGGATCAACGAGCAAGCGCGCTCGAAGCCCATGCCGGTGTCGACATGCTTGGCTGGTAGATCGCGGAAGCTGCCGTCGGCCTCGGCGTTGTATTGGATGAACACCAGATTCCAGATCTCGATACAAAGATCGGAGTCCATGTTGACCAAGCTGCCCTTGCTGTCGCCGTTCGGGGTCAGGTCGACATGCAGCTCGGAGCAAGGACCGCAAGGGCCGGTCTCGCCCATCATCCAGAAGTTGTCCTTCACGTTGCCGTTGATGATATGGACTTTGGGATCGAGGCCTTTTTTCTCAAACAGCGCGGCCCAGAAATCGTAGGCTTCCTGGTCGAAGGACGACGGATCGCCTTCCGAGGGTGCGTACACCGTGGCATACAAGCGCTCGGCCGGGACGCCCCAGACATCGACGATCAATTCCCATCCCCATTCGATCGCTTCTTTTTTGAAGTAATCACCAAACGACCAGTTGCCGAGCATCTCGAAAAAGGTGTGGTGGTAGGTGTCGTAGCCGACATCTTCGAGATCGTTGTGTTTGCCGCCGGCACGGATGCACTTTTGCGTATCGGCCGCGCGTGGTGGCGAGTACGGCGCCTTTTCCGTGCCAAGGAAGTAGGGCACGAACTGGTTCATTCCTGCATTGGTAAACAGCAAGCCGGGTGACTGCGGCATCAGCGAGGCCGACGGCACGGCGGTGTGTTGCTTGCTTTGGAAGAAGTCGAGGAAGGACTGGCGGATCTCTGAAGATGTCATCTTCTTGAACATCGAACATTGAACGTTGAACGTCCAACATCGAAAATGATTAGGGTTAGTGCTTAGTTAGCTTTGATTGGGCGGTGTGAATGCTCGCGACAAAGATGCGGATGAGTTGATCGGTTTCGTTCAAGAGGTCGTCGAGCAGGTCTGGTGCGTCGACCAGCGGCACACGCGTCACCAGCTTAAGCCAGCGCTGTGTTTTACGCAGTTCCTTGAGCGATATTTTAAGTTTATGAATGAAGTCCTTGGCGGATTCAGCTCCCTGAGCTTCTCCATGATTGGCGAGGGGCGACGTCGCAGAACGCAGCAATTGCTTGGCAACATGCTTTCCAGCTTCGGACGATTCGATTTTGCGGGTCAACCGAATCGCCCTCACTGGAAATTCTAACAGTCGTTCCTCTAGGTCATATCGCGAGCGCCCCTCTTCAACAAGTAGATACTCCCATTCAGAGTCTTTCTGGGGAGCAGCCATTCGCGATGTTAAAGGTTGGGCGTTCGATGTTCGACGTTCCTACAGATTGGCGAGGACGGCTTCGGCCATTGCCTTGGTGCCGACGGAGTCGAGGCCAAATGCGATGTCGCCGGTGCGGGTGCCGCTTGTAACGGCTTTCTCGACCGCCGCTTCAATCGCCGCCGCTGCTTCGAGTTCGCCGAAGCTATAGCGCAGCATCATGGCGCCGGAAAGAATCTGCGCGCAGGGGTTGGCGATGCCTTGGCCAGCGATGTCGGGCGCGGTGCCACCGGATGGCTCATACAGGCCGAATGGGAAGCCGAGGCTGTTCTTTTCGGCACCTAGGCTGGCGGACGCGAGCATGCCGAGGGAGCCACAGATGACACCCATTTCGTCGGAAAGAATATCGCCGAACATATTCTCAGTGAACAGCACGTCGAACTGGTTCGGGTCGCGCGCCAGCTGCATGGCGGCGTTGTCGACATACATGTGGCTGAGCTCGATTTCCGGCGCGTGCTTGGCGAAATAAGCAGTCACGACTTTGCGCCAGAGAACAGAGGTTTCGAGCACGTTGGCCTTGTCGACCGAGCAGACGCGGTTGCCGCGTGCTTTGGCAGTGTCGATCGCGACTTGGGCGATGCGTTCGATTTCACTGGTCTTGTAAACCATTGTGTCGATCGCTTGCTCTTCGCCGTTGTCGAGGGTAGTGGTCGCCTTGGGCTGACCAAAATAGATGCCACCGGTTAGTTCGCGAATGCAGACAATGTCGATGCCGTTGGGGATCCGGTTGTCCTTGAGTGGCGAGGCTTCAGTCAGTTGCGGGTACAGCAGGCCCGGGCGCACGTTGGCGTACAGGGAAAATGCCTTGCGGATTGGCAGCAGTGCCGCGCGTTCAGGCTGTTCCTTGGGCGGTAGGGACTCCCACTTTGGGCCGCCGACCGAGCCGAACAAGATCGCTTCGGAGTTTTCGCAAACTGTCTTGGTGCTGTCGGGAAAGGCGACGCCCTGGTTGTCGATGGCGATGCCGCCGATGTCGGCATGCGCGTAGTCGAGTGCAAAGCCGAACTTATCACCAGTGGCTTTGAGGACGTCGAGTGCGACTTCCATGACTTCAGGGCCGATACCATCACCGGGGAGAACTGCGAAATTGAGTGTTTTCATATAAAATCTGCGTAAACTGGGAAAAGCGCAGTAAATTGTCCTGCTCAGCCGATGCTTCAAGCCTTTTCGGGAGCTGGCAGCGATTGCCTGCGGCGGGGTTGGTGCCTCTGATGAGCGATGATCAATCCGTAAGGTACTGCGGGTCGGTCAGCGTTTTGAGGAACGCCACCAGTGCGGCCTTGTCGGTGGTGGAGAGGGGCAGACCGCCTGCGGGGTGCTTGCTCAGGTTGGGGTCGAGGGTGGCGCGGCGCTGGATGCCGCTGCTGTAGTGCTCGATCACCTGCTCAAGCGTCTCGAACCGTCCGTCGTGCATATACGGGGCGGTGAGCGCGACATTGCGCAGTGAAGGTGTTGAGAATTTATGTGCATCGATGTGCCGTTGCGTGACCGCTGCGAGGCCTAGGTCGTTGTCTGCCTTCAGCCCGTTGTCGTGTAGGCGGTTGTCGGTAAACAGGGCACCGCCGTGGCAATGAAAGCAATCGGCCCCGTATTGGCCCGAGCGTGGTTCATATTCGGTCATGAATAACTCGAACCCGCGTTGTTCGGCTTCGCTGAGCTCGGCCTTGCTCTGAATCGCCTGGTCGAACCTGGAGTTGTCGCTGGTGAGGCTGAGCAGGAAACTTTCAAGTGCGAGGCCGAGGTTGGTCGCAGTGATTGCTCTGGAGCGGAAGGCCTTGGCAAATAAGTCTGTGTAGTCGGTGTCGGCGGCTAATTTGTTGAGCACATTGGGGAGAGTCTCGCCCATTTCAGTGGGGTCCTCGATGGGCATCAGCGCTTGCTGGCGCAGCGAGGGCGCGCGCCCGTCCCAAAAAAACTGTTGTTTCCAGGCCAGATTGAAGAGTGGCATGGAGTGGCGGCGGCTGCGCTGTCCATCGATGCCGATACTCTTGGTCCGGTTGTCTGACATTGCGGCTTCCGTCTTGTGGCAGGAGGCGCAAGCAATGCTGTTGTCGGCGGAGAGTCGAGGGTCGTGAAACAGTAGGCGCCCCAGTTCGATACGCTCTTCAATCAGCGGGTTGTCACTTGGCAGATCGGGAATTGGAAAACGCCGGCTCATTTGAAAGCCGTGGGCTGTGTAGCTGGCGGGGAAGTCGATGGGGGGCTTCGGGGGCTCGTTGGTTGCGGCCGGGGCGGTTTGAATGCGGCGCAGTTGAAAGGCGCTGCGCAGGTTGTTTTTAAGGGCAGTTGTAATCGGGTCGTCCTTGCGGGAATGGCTGGAGGCGCCGTGTTGGCCGAAGGCGAGCGACGAGGGCGCATTGAGCAGCGCAGCGATGTCGAAGTCGATGTCAATCAGACTGCCGGCCGCGATGGTTTGCGGCAGCGGCAAGGTGATGGTGGTGCACTGTGGATCGTTGGCGAAGTGATAGACGAAGCCCTGCAGTTGCCCGGAGTTGTCGCGGTAGCGGCCTTCCAGGGCTAGGAAGATGTAGCCGCTTTGCCAGGTCCAATGCAGGTTGTTGAGGTTGGGGTTGAGCGGATGTTGCGCCGCATACTGCGCCGGATCGCTGTGATTGACCTCTGCGCTCAAGCCGATGTCGAAGCGGATTGCCTGATAGGTGTGTTGGGGTAGGGCGCTGAGTTCGAGCTGCGTGCGCCGTGCCGCGGCGTC
>DOCS01000203.1 GCA_003503355.1 Opitutia bacterium | reverse complement strand
GCATGACTGCCTGTGAATTTGTATGATGCCGCTGCGGACTCTGGTGGAACAGACAGGAATGTCTGTTTCACTAGCGCGCGGCCTTGGGTTCTCGCGCGTGGTGTGACACAGGCATTACTGCCTGTGAATTTGTATGATGCCGCTGCGGACTCTGGTGGAACAGACAGGAATGTCTGTTTCACTAGCGCGCGGCCTTGGGTTCTCGCGCGTGGTGTGACACAGGCATTACTGCCTGTGAATTTGTATAATGCCGCTGCGGACTCTGTTGGGACAGACAGGAATGTCTGTTTCACTAGCGCGCGGCCTTGGGGTTTTTTCGGCTAATTTGGTTTTATGCTGGCGGGGATTTGAACGCCTGCTGTTAATGGAGGTCTATACACAAAATGCCCTTTCATCCTTTTAGAAAATGAGCCCAATCTTTGTAGTTGAATCGCTTTGCTTTCAAGCCGCCTCAGGAGCCAATGTGTTTACGTACTTCGCGCAGTCTAATTTTGCCGGTAAACTCGTCGTTTTTATCCTTATCTTTTGCAGCATGCTGGCGTGGTCGACGCTGTTTAGCAAGTTTATGGACCTTTCCCGTCTGCGCTCTCAAAACAAGCGCTACGAGCGCCTGTTGACGCAGGAATCGCACCTGTTGGAATTGCCGCCCGAACGCCCCGGCAAGGGCAGTGGTCCTTATTACAATGTCGTGCGTGAGGCGCTGGAGGCCTTCTTTCGCTATGGCGGGGACGTGGTCGATCAGGATACCCACCGTGCCACGCTGCGCATGGGGCACGTCGAAAACGCGATTCGCCGTGGCCTCGCGGAGCAACTGATCCGCTATGAAGAGAAGATGGTGCTACTCGGATCGATCGTCAGCGGTGCGCCGTTTCTCGGCCTGCTCGGTACGGTCTGGGGGGTGATGGATGCTTTCGGTGGCATGGCCGGCGCTGGTTCCGCCAGTCTGCAGAGTCTGGCGCCCGGTGTGTCCGGTGCGCTGTTAACCACGGTGGCCGGTCTGTTGGTCGCGATTCCCTCGGTGTTTGGTTACAACTATTTGTTGCAGCAAACCAAGATCGCGGTCGTCGAGCTGGAGAATTTCGCCAGCACCGTCGCCGACCGTATTGAACTGGAGGCTCAGGCAGCCGCTGTGAATTCCTGAGGGCGCTTTTGAACTGTGGCTCGTAACTTTCATCATAAAGACCGGCTCTCCGCGCTGACGGAGATCAACGTGACGCCGTTGATCGACCTCGCGTTCGCGCTGCTGATTATCTTCATGGTCACCACGCCGCTGCTGGAGCAAACCATCGATGTCAATCTTCCCGTCGAGGCATCCAAGTCGCAGCCCGAAGACCGCGAAGATTTTCAGGCGATTTCGGTCGACGCCGCAGGTGAGTATTATTGGGGCGACGAAAACGTGTCACTCCAAGAGCTCGGCGAGTTTCTGGACGTGATGGCAATGGATCCCGCCGCCCCAGTGTTGAGTATTCGTGCGGATGCGACTTTGCCCTACCAAAAAGTCATCGCCGTGATCGACATGATCAAACAGCGCAAGCTATCGAAGATCAGCTTGGACACCAAAGTCCAATAAAGCGGTATGGCAATCGGTAGAAATCAGGCACTGTGGGCATCAGTGATTTTGCATCTGAGTGTGCTGTTGGGCTTCTTTTTGTTCACGATTGTGGATGTCTTTCGGCCGAAGGAGAAGCTGCACGTGTTTGAAATGGTTGAGCCGCCCAGTAGTGCTCAGCATTCGACTCAAAGTGCCGCGCCAGTGGAGTTGCCCCCCGCGTTTGATTTGCCGGATGTGGAGCCGTTGAATGTGTCGGATCCAGTGTTGCCGAAACCTGAGCCCGTGGTCTCGAAGCCTTTACCGAAGCCGGTGAAGTCAAAGCCAACGCCAAAGCCGGTTCCCGCTCATCAAGCGCCGCAGTTGATGTCGGCAGATGATTTTTTTAAGAATAATCCGCGCAAAACGCCGAAGCCGCGTAAGCCGCAGTCGGCGAAGCCGAATTTTAAGGCGCCGACGATCAATACGGACAAGATCAGCCAAAGTCTGCGTAGCCTGACCAATATTGCGGTCAACGATTCCAGTTCACGCACGCTCTCGTCCGCCGAGCGCAGCGCCTTGCAGCGCTATGGGGATCAGCTGAATAGCCGCCTGAACCGCGCTTGGATCAAACCCGCCAACCTCGCGGGGGTGAAGTTGGGCGTCACGGTGGTCTTCGACGTGTCCAGCTCCGGGCGTATTTCCAATGTCCGGTTGCGTCCCGCGTCCGGCAATGCTGCCTTTGATCGGTCGGTCAAAGCCGCGTTTTCCAGGGTCGGTTCCGGCGGTGTGATGCCGACTGGGCAGGGGCACAGCTTTACCATGTCCTTTAAAATGGTCGAGTAGCCTTCCTGTGGCGCAGTCGTTTTCGCTGTTTGGTTAAATCGTGAACTTGCCTTGACGTGAAGGTATTTATGCGCGAGTGTGAACCGCATGGCAAAGATCTATCAACACTCCGGTCCGCATCTCTTCCTGCTGATGTGGAAAGCATCGCATGCGGTGACTGGCTATAGTCATGAGAGTATTCGTGCGGCAGGCTTTGGGTCGTTGAGCGATTTTGCCGTATTGGAGCTGTTGATGCACAAGGGGCCGCAGCCGGTGAATGTGATTGGCGCAAAGATTTTGCTCACCAGTGGCTCGATCACCACCGCGGTCCAGCGTCTCGAGAAGCGGGGCCTGGTGCGTCGCGAGCGCAGTGGTGAAGATGCGCGTGTGGTACTGGTGCATTTGACGGATGCCGGCCATGCGCTGATTGAGCCGAGCTTCGAAACGCATTCGGCCGACCTGAACCGTTTATTTGACGTGCTGGATGAGTCCGAGCGCACGCAATTCGCAGCGCTGATGCGCAAAATCGGCCAGCGCGCCGAGCAGCTGGAAGGCTGATATTTTTAGCTCAATGCCTTGATGTCAAGGTGGGTGTGAAGCCAAGTACAACTAGATAAAAAATATGAAAATCAAAAAGAAACTCCTCGCGACCACTAACAGTTTTGCTTTTTTACCGCTGCGCCTGGGCGTTGGGGTGGCAATGGCAGGGCACGGTGCTCAAAAACTATTTGGCTGGTTTGGTGGCCATGGGCTGGAAGGGACGGCGCAGTTTTTCGCTGAAAATCTCGGCCTGCACCCCGGCTTGTTGATGGCTGCCTTGGCGGGCGGCGCTGAGTTTTTCGGCGGGCTGTTGTTGATCGTCGGCTTAATGACGCGCCTCTCGGGGCTGTCGATCGTCGGCACGATGGCGGTTGCAATTATAACGGTGCACCCGAACGCCTATTTTTCCTCAAATAGCGGGATGGAGTACCCGCTTCTGATTCTGCTTGCGAGCCTGTCCCTAGTGATCGGCGGTGGTGGCGCTTTGTCGATGGACCGCAAGCTCGGTCGATCCGCCTCCTGAGGCACGTTAATACTGCGTCTGAGTAAGGATTAAGATCATGAAAGTGACGCGGGCTCTGGCTCTTTGTCCTCGAAGGTGCAGTTCGGTTCGACCGTGCAACGCTCGCGGTCGCCGATTCGCTGGCATTGATCGGAGTGGACGCGTTGCAACTTGAAAATGCCGCCACAGACGGTTCGAAGTTGTTATTGTTTGATCTGCCAATGGGGGAGTCGAGTCACCCCAGACTATAATCTGGGTTGGCTTTTTGTCTCCGCAGCCGAATAGTTGAAGCCATGAAAAAACAATACCGTACGATCGTCTCTTGCCTGCTATGCGCCGCTTCATTGCTGTCTGCATTTTCTACCGCGCAGGGGGAAGGCGTTTCAGGTTGGGGGAGTCGGGCGCTGTCTGTTTTTCGCGGTGCTGGCACCTCGGACTCGGCGGCATTTGGCAGCGCCGAAGACTTGGCTAAGGGGCTTCGCGAGGCACTGGCCGTGTCGGCAGAACGGGCGCTGCAGGAGTTGGGGCAAGCGGGCGGTTTTTTGAATTCCGAGCGCTTTCGGATTCCGCTTCCAAAAACGGTGGAGCGCTTGCGCAAGCCGCTCTCACTGGTTAAGCAGGATTACCGCTTGGACGAATTTCAGACCACTATGAATCGAGCGGCAGAGCAGGGTGTGGCAGCTGCGCCGAGCATCGTCAAAGGCGCGATCCAGCAACTGACTATGGAGGATCTAAATCAACTCTGGAAAGGCGAAGAGGATGCCATTACCCGTTTCTTGGAGAAGCGTTCCCGGTCTCAGCTGGCAGAGCGGATGTTGCCGCTGATTGCCGCAGCGACCGATTCCACCGGGGCGACTCGTAGCTATAAGCAAATGGAGGATGCATTGCCGAAAGCAAGCGGTGGACTGTTTGCGAAGGTTCAATCGTTTACCGGTATCGGCAAGGAGGGTTCCTTTGATCTCGATACGTATGTGAATGAAAAGGCGCTCGATAGTTTATTTGATGCCATGGCTGCCGAGGAGAAAGCCATTCGCGAAAATCCACTCGCCCGTTCGACTGATTTGTTGCAAAAGCTGTTCAAGGACTAGGGGTTTAGTCTCCGATAGGTGACTTTTTGAGGGCTCTACCTCGACCGCTTCCTTTAGGTGGCTGCACCGTCGCGTGCTTATTGTCGCGGACAGTGGAAATTTTCGGGCAGTTGAAGTAACCCGACTACGGGGCTTAATTGCTCAATCCGCAATCGGAGCCAGCCCCAGTGTGCTGCGTTTGGCGCGGTCGGCGGGCTGCTGCTCGGACCAGTAGTTGCGGTTCATCAGGCGATGGGTGAGTACAGCGTTGGTGGTGTGCGCGCCGTCTGTTTCCTGCCAAGAGCGGATGATGTGCGGAAATTCGGTGTCGAAGTGGATCTCCAGCGTGCGCTGCAATGCGGGGTAGCTCAGGCTGTAGGTGGTGCGCCTTGCTTCATTTTTTAAAGCGCCGACCGCTTGATTCGCTGCAATCGCTTGGTGGGTGAAGCGGGTATAGAGCGCGCCAGGCACGGCCTGGAACTCGCCGGTGGGGAGTTGTGCGGGATCGATGCGCAGCAGTAGCCAGAGCTCGTCTTCGAGCCAGGTCTCGGTTAGGGTGAAGTCCTGATCGGCCTCGTCCTGAAAGTAGGAGCGCAGTTCGACGTTCCAGCCGGATTTGGTGCGGTTGATTTGTTGAAACGCGTGACCGCACCAGTCTTGTATCGAGGTTGTGGTTTTGAGCGCGTGCGGGTAGCTCGCCAACTCAATCGGGCGGAAGGTACTGGTCATCGTCCGGTAGGAGTAGATGCCGGTGTTAAAGGTCCGTAATGCGTTGAGTTTGAGCACATCGGTGGAGGGGTGGTCACCGTGCTCGTGTTTGACCTGCTGTTCCGTGAGAAAGGGCTCGGTCACGAAAATGAATTCCGCGTGGCCGGGATGTTGTTCACCGTAGCGTGATTGGGTGAGTGTGTAGCGGTTGATTTCTGCGCCGTTGAACCAGAAGTCCTGCACGGCATCGCCAGCTTGCAGGCTCGTTAGTCCGAGGATTGTCAGCAGGCTGACTAGAATCGAAGGTCGGTGGGGCATCAATGTGAAACTAATATCCCTGCGCGCTTCCTGCAACCCGCGATCCCTTTTAACCGCCGAGCGCTGTTGTGTGGCGCTGCGCTGTTTAAGTGCCTGTCGATTGGATTCCTTGTCGTCTCCGTGCTTCGATGCACTGCTCGCTTCCGGATTCGAACTGACGACAGACGCTCGGGCGCGACTGATAGATTCGGCAGAGTTCGTCGTCTTTGAGGTAGGGGCAGCGGGTGTGAAAGGGCAGGGGGAAGAGCTGGTAGGCTTTGTCTGTGGTTTCTAGATGTTCGGGTAGTCGCCGCGCCTCCTGTCGGATCATCGGCTCTCGCACCGCATCCGCCTCGCTGGCGAAAATCGGAAAACTGCGGCAACACGCGCCGCATTGGGTGCAATCATACTCTGTGAGCTTGGGATCCATTTCGTCGCAGAGAGTGGTGTTGTGAACTGACTTTGCCAAGCGTGAAGCGCGCACTGGTTGTTGCGGTCGCGCCGAGTGCAATTGGCCGCATAGATTTGGGGGCGCTCCTTCGGGCGATTCAGTGCGACCAGTCGAATTGACTGGAACTAAGGGCAGAGGCAGCTGCCGCCGTGTGAACCTGATTTTGTAAGTTGGCCAGACACCTGGCTCGTCGTGGTTATGCAGAGGGGCCTTATTGTCAGCGGCGTCTCCGGCTTTCTGTGCAGTGGGTGCCGAGTTTAAGTTGCCAGTGGCTGGGCAAATTATGCCATTCAGCACCGTCCACAAAAAAGGCAGCTCACTGCGAGCTGCCTTTTCGGAAATGTTTGCGCCGACGGTTAAAACGGTGGTTCTTCGTCTAGGATTTCGTCGGCTGGATCGAAGGGAGGCGGCTCGCTGCTATCGGCACTGTTCCCCGCCGCGAGGCTTTCGACCTTCCATGCGGCCAAGTTGACGTAGTATTTGCCGTTATACTCATTGCCGCGAAGGTCGAAAGTAACTTTCACCTTTTGGCCGACGCTGAGCTTGTTGACGAGCTCGACCTTATCTTTGACGCACTCGAACTTGATGTCCTGTGGGTACTTATCTGCTTCGTCGGTAATGACGAATTCACGCTTATTAAAGCCGCTGGCAAAGGTTTGCTCTTCGAAAATTACTTTTACGGTTCCGGATTGTTCGTGCATTTCAGGAATGAAAACGAAGCCCCGCGGGGAAGCAAAACTTTTTCGCGTTGATTTCACAATTTTACCTCAAGGCGTTGGAATTGTCTGGTTTTATTGAGTGGTTGATTCGCTGGAAGGGCTTGTTGGTGGGGCGAGGGTGACTGAGTCGTGATTCGCGAGTGGATGAGAGATTTTCAGCTCGAAGCGTGTGCTGTCCTCAAGCGTGAGCTCCTGTAGCATTTGTTTGATGCGTGCTTTTTGCGCTTTCCAGAAGGTGTGGGCGGGGCAGTTGCGCGCATCGGAGCATGTTTCCAGCCCCAGGAGGCAGCCGCTGAAGCAATCGTAATCCCCAATGCTTTGCGTTACTTCCAGTAGTGAAATGGTATGCGCTGGACGGCTGAGCTGGAATCCGCCCTGTTTGCCTAGTTTTGTGCGGATGAAACCTGATCCCAATAATTGGTGCAGCAGTTTGGATAACTGAGGGAGTGGGATGCGAGTCCATGCGACAACACTCTTTGTCGTGACCCACTGTCCTGGCCTAGCTGCGAGGCTACTTAACGCCAAGATTGCATAACCAGTTGTCTGTGGCAGGCAGAGCATAATGAGAAGCGACTTCGCTTAACATTTAATATATGCCGTTCTCCTTTAGAGTCAAACACTGGGCCAATGGATATTGGTCGTGTGGCCTCTATTTTAGTGGGCGCTTGGCTAGTTCGACGCTGAAGCCTGCAACAGTGCCAGCACTTTTTTGCGCGCACCTTTGCGTATTTTAGCGATCGCTTCCAATGCGTCCTCGGTATCTCGCGATAGTGGTTTCGCTTGGCCCTGGTGGATCAAGTAAATGTGGTAGGCCAGCTTGAAGAAGAGGTCGCGTCCATAGCTTTCAAGGAGGTCGGGCGTGGCGTTCTCCGGCTTGTGCATGAATGCATACGGGTCTTCGAGGAGCTTGCTGGCATCGAAATTGAAATCTTCTTTCCGGTAGTAGTAGAGTCCGTCTTCACGNNGCCTGGTCCACATTAGTGAATTCCTTAAAGTGCGAAGTCATGTGGTGCGTGGTGATGCTCGTATCAATCAGTCGCTTGCCATCGACTAGGTTCCATGCGTGGCCCAGTGGGATCGTCGCCAGCGTGTGCTCTCCCTCCTTCATGATCAGCAATCCGTCGATAATCGTGGAGTGTTGTCCCAGCATCTGTAGCACGGCATGTGTGATCACCGCGTGCTCACGGCTGAACCAGCCCCAGTCGCCGTCCTCGCCGGGTGCTTCGTGCAGGATGAAATTAAGTTCTTTGAGTGCGTTGGATCGAATCATGCCACTATTCGCTAAATGGAATGCGGCCTAAAGGCAATGCTTCACGGTAGGCTCCGCTCATTTGCTGTTGATCGAATGCTGGGCCGCGAGGCACCCTCTCAGGAGACGGACGGTGACGCTGTCAAAGTCATTGGCGCTTCGCTGTGGGCGTTGGGGCGTTGAGCTAAATCAAGCCGGCAGCGGTTCGCCAGCTTCAAGCGCTATCGGCTGCCTCGATCAGTTCGGTGCCGGCCTGTGCAGTGGCGATCATCGCGCTGTTGAGTCGATTGCGTAAAATGAAATAAGCGATCATCGCTGGGATGCCGATCACCAGCCCAGTGGCGGTGGTGATGAGCGCTTCGCCGATATCGCCGGCCAATAATTCCGGCCGCCCCATGCCACCGCGACCGATGGTTTGAAAGGCGCTAATCATGCCGCTGACGGTGCCAAGCAGTCCGATCATCGGTGCGACCGAGGCGATCACGTTCAGGTAGGTGACCCACTGTGAGACGCTGTTTTCTTCGGCCTCAAGATTTTCAATGAAAAGATTTTCAGTCTTCTCCCTACCTTTGCTCAATTTCTTGAGTGCCGGTGCCAGTGCGCGGGCCAGCAGGTTGTGACTGCCTTCGAGGTGCCCCTGGCCTTGCTCATGAGCGCCACTTTCCCATGCAGTGGTGGCTGCGTAGATTTGTGCGTCGGTGAAGAACTTGTGTGGGTGTGTTTCTTTCCACGCATAAAAAATGAGGAAGAACATGATAAGCGAGCAGGTGCCGAGTGGATACATTGCCCAGCCACCTTGTTGGATCAGTCCCCATAGGTTGAGGTTGCCCTC
>DOCS01000222.1:2946-4434 GCA_003503355.1 Opitutia bacterium | reverse complement strand
TATTGGGACACCGTTTTGCCTTTCATCCAAGCACAGCACTCGATTGACACATGACCGCACGCGCCCTGATCATTCTCCATCCCGGCTTTGAAGAAGTCGAAGCCGTTACACCGATCGACCTGCTAAGCCGAGCGGGAGTCGACGTGGTACAAGCCGCGCTCGACCACCACCTGCTCGTGCCTGGCCGCAATGGCATGACCCTACAAGCAACACACTGCCTCGAGGACATCGCTGAGCAATCGTTCGACGCGCTCATCCTGCCCGGCGGCCCCGGCATACTGCAAATTCGCCAGCACCCGCTAATTTGCCAACTTCTGCAAAAGCAACAGGCCGCGGGCAAACTAATTGGCTGCATCTGCGCAGCGCCGCTGCTACTACTCGATGCCGGACTCCATAATAACTTGCGCTATACCTGCCACCCCGCCGCCGAAACCGAACTGACCGCTGCCATCTCAGCTCCCGTGGTTCAGGACGGCACCATCATCACCTCGCGCGGAGCCGGCACGGCAACCGAATTTGCCCTACAACTTGTCCGCCATTTAGTCGACCAAGCCACCGCGGCAGACATCGCCGCATCCATCTGTTGGCCGCACAATCTTACGTAACACCAGTGAAAGACAAACCCCTATCTCAATCACGACAGCGCGAACAATTATTGCGCGACACCTTTACGCCTGCGGAAGCGATACTGTTCTGGACGATTCTGATCACCGCGCCCCTCGTAAGCTGGGCAGCCGATCCTGGCTCGCACTGGATGCTTGGTTGCCTGCCAATCGCAGCGGGGCTGTGCCCGTTCATCCTCAGAACTCACGAGCTGAACCATCCGTTTATTGTCGATCACCTCTGGCGCAGAGTCGCCACCTTGTCCGCACCGGTTTGGCTCATCGTACTGCTATTCACAATCGGTGTCTTCCACAATCCACTGGTTTCTATCGAAATCGGCAACGAACCATTGCTGACGCTCAAAGACGTCCCCGACTGGCTGCCGGCATCGACCGCCGCACAAAACACATGGCTCTCCACCCTGGCACTGGCCTCGGTGTATCTGGTCGCCATGAATCTTTTTATCGTCCCCAAGTCGCGTTCTTTTTTCGAACGGATTCTCTCTTGGCTGTGCCTGAATGCGGCGCTCATCGCTGTGGTCGGCTATTTACAGAAAGCACTGACAGTTCAAAGCGCATTACTCACCGAAGGCACTGGACGACCCGATTTTTTCGCCTTCTTCCCCTATGACGGCCACTGGGCGGCGTTTGCATTGCTCTGGAGTGCGGTCTGCATTGGCATGGCCTTACTAACGACCCGCTACGATGACAGCCCAGACTTCATTCAGTCAACCGGCCCCTGGTATCTCACCGGCGGCACATTACTCGGCGCATCCGGTTTTGTCGTACAAGCGCGTTGGCCGGCGGCGATTTTACTGTGTGGCTTCTCAGTCATGCTACTAATAGTTGCGATCCACTTCTTCAAACACTCAAAAGACGCTAACCG
>DOCS01000222.1:0-2876 GCA_003503355.1 Opitutia bacterium | reverse complement strand
TAGTCACCTTCGCTGCTGGCATCTTCCGTGCGCTTCAAACAAACGAATATACCGAGTCTGCCAACACACTGCGTCAATCGGCACTGGAGATGTTTCGCGATCGCCCGCTGTTTGGCTGGGGCATGGATAGTTTTCCACAACTACTGCCCTTTTATTCGGATGACACCCTGCTCCATGCCCGACATGAGCGCGCCACCTCAGATGTGCTACAACTGTTGGCCGAAATCGGTCTGCTGGGATGCCTGCCGCTCATCATTTTAATCGCCAGCCTCATCATTCGTTACCTCCGAGGGCGGCACGACATCCGTCTCACCAACCACATGCTGATGGGTTGCATCGGAGTCATCCTGCTCGCATGTGTCGATTCGCCATTTATGTCGCCTGCCGTATGTCTGAGCTTCTTCATTGTCTTCTTCGCGGCACTGCGTTGGGGCGACCTCAGTCGCAATCAGGTCGATAAAGTCGATGCAAAACCCGATCTGATTATCGATCAGAGTAAACGCAGCGTGCCCTTTTTCACAAAGGACGATGACGAACAATTTAAATAACTTGATCCTACCAAACTCATGAAAACACAACATTTCGACTATATTGTAATCGGCGGCGGCAGTGGCGGCTATGCAGCGGCCCGCACCGCACGCGAAACGCTCGACCGCGTCGCAATCATTGATAATGCTGAAAATCTCGGCGGACTTTGCATCCTGCGCGGCTGTATGCCGTCGAAGACCCTGATCTACTCCGCCGAAGTGCTGCACCTCGCGCAGCAAGGCAAGACCTTCGGTCTCAACATCCCGACCGCTACGGTCGACATGCCAGCGCTGCACCAACGCAAACTGGAAATCATCAAGGAATTCTCCGACTATCGACAGGAGCAGCTTCAAAGCGACCGCTTCACCCTGTTTCGCAACCGCGCACGATTCATCAACTCACGCACCATTCAGTTGGATGATGGCACACGTCTGACCGCTGACACTTTCATGGTCGCGACCGGATCGACCGTCACCGCACCGCCGATACCGGGGCTGGCGGACGCACCTTGCTGGACCAGCGATGATGTGTTGGAGCTCGATTTCAAACCCGAAAAAGTCATTGTCCTCGGTGGTGGTATCGTCGCCTGCGAGCTCGCCCAGTTCCTGCGCCGCATCGGCAGTGAAGTCATCCAAATCCAACGCAGCCCGCACATTCTGAAAGAATTCTCCCCCGAGGCGTCCACAGTCATCGAACAGAAGTTACGCGACGAAGGCATCCAGCTGTACACTGGCACCCAACTGCAATCCGTCCAGCACAGCAATGGCAGCTTTACTGTGAGCTTTGAGCACGAAGGCAAGCGACTACAGGTAGCGGCCCCGCATTTGATGAATGCCCTCGGGCGCCGCCCCGCTACCGACGGGCTTGGGCTCACGGCTGCCGGCATCGGCACTCTACCGAGTGGGCACATCAATTGCAACGCGATGCAACAGACCAGCAATTCCCGCGTGTACGCGTGCGGCGATGTCGCCGGTCCACACGAAATCGTGCACGTCGCGATCATGCAGGGCGAGACCGCGGCCAAACATGCCACTGGGCGCCCAGCAGACAGAGTTGACTATGACACCCTCTGTGGCGTGGTGTTTACCGATCCACAAATCGGCACCGTCGGCTTAAACGAACAGCAGCTCAAGGAGCGCGGCATCGACTACCTTGCGGCCGACTACCCCTTCGACGACCACGGCAAGTCGATCCTGATGGAAGCGAAATACGGCTACGTCAAAGTGTTCGCCAATAAACAGGGCATCGTGCTCGGCGCGGAATGCGTGAGTAAAGACGCCGGCGAATTGATCCACTCGATGGCGGTCGCCGTCAGCCTCAAAGCCAACGTCCGCGACCTCATGAAGGTGCACTGGTACCACCCCACTCTCTCCGAAATTTGGAGCTATCCGTTGGAAGACATTCTCGACGAATTGTAGAAAGCCGAGGTTGCCGCGATCCGAACCACAGCCAAATTGACCATCGAAGCGCGGCACCTCTTCGGCTACCCGCAGCTGGGGGGCCAAGACAATTACAGGCTGCGCTTGATTGACCGTTTCAGGTCACACAAGCGCAGCCCGTCGCTAGCGCTTCTCGGCTACCAAATCCCGCGATCCCCTTTTTGCAGTGACTTGGAAAAGGCCACCAGCAGCTGCACTGTGTGCTCGATATCCTCCAGATCGACCATCTCACTCGGGGTGTGCATATAGCGCAGCGGGATCGACAGCAAGCCAGTCGCGATGCCAGCCTGCGCGACTTGAATCGCACGCGCATCCGTGCCGGTCGGACGCGGGTCGGCTTCGATTTGATACGGGATCTGATTGGCTTCCGCGCAAGCGACAATCTTATCGAAGATCACTGGGTTGATATTCGGGCCGCGGCAAATGATCGGACCACCGCCTTGCACAAACTGGCCATATTTGCGCGGGTCACAATCGGGTGAATCGGTCGCATGGCCGACATCCACCGCAATAGCGAAGTCGGGATTTTCCGAGAAAGCAGCGGTCATCGCGCCACGGGTGCCGATCTCCTCTTGAGTGGTCGCCGCCGCGGTCACTTTAGCGGCAAGATTCTGCTCTTGCGACAAGCGGAGCACCGCCTCCATCACCGCATACGCACCTGCTTTATCGTCGAACGCGCGGGCCACGCCAACGCTGCCGCGGATGAGCTCAAAGCTCTGGTCATACACCGCGCTGTCGCCAATGCGCACCAGCGCTTCGGCTTCTTCCTTATTCTTCACACCGAGATCGATCCAAATTTCGTGCGTCTCCGGGACCTTCTTGCGATCCTCCGGACTCATCAAATGAATGGCACGCTTGCCCGTAACGCCGGTAACAATCCCCTCTTTAGTCAGGATCGAAACCCGACGA
>DOCS01000181.1:1310-13450 GCA_003503355.1 Opitutia bacterium | reverse complement strand
CTCTACCAACGCAGTGCCGATATCTTCCTCGGCGTACCATTTAATATCGCCTCCTACGCACTGCTGACGCAGATGGTGGCGCAAGTCTGCGGACTGAAGGCGAAGGAGTTCGTGCACACCTTTGGCGATCTCCACCTTTATGCTAACCACGTCGAGCAAGCGAAGTTACAACTCTCGCGCGAGCCACGCCCATTGCCGCAGATGAAACTCAACCCTGACGTCAAGACCATCGACGGCTTCACCATCGATGACTTCGAACTGGTCAATTACGACCCGCACCCAACCATCAAAGCGCCGATCGCAGTTTAGCTTTCGCTATTTGAAAGTGACAGTCGTTTAAGCTACAGTACCCCCATGAAAACCTTTAAAGCCATCGCCGCTATGGCGGAAAACCGTGCCATCGGCAATCAGGGCGACATCCCCTGGCATCTACCGGAAGATTTCAAGTGGTTCAAACAGACCACCATGGGCGCCATCCTCGTCATGGGGCGCAAGACCTACGAATCCATCGGACGCCCACTACCAGGGCGCGAAACATTCGTCCTCAGTCGCACACCACGCGAAATCCGAGGCGTCCACAGCTTTACAAACCTGGAGATGCTCGATCATCTCGACACCGATAAAACCATCTGGATAGCCGGTGGCGGTGAAATATACCAACAAATGCTGCCCCGCTGCAGCGAACTCTATCTCACCCGCGTACATCGCAAGGTCGAAGGCGATGCGTTCTTTCCTGAGTTTGAAAATCAATTCAAACTCGCCGAAATTGTAGCGACAAACGAGGACTTCACGATCGAGCGCTGGGTACAGCCATAGCTGTAACAGCCGAAATTCGAAGCGCATTCGCGCAAAACAGACCGGCCACACGCTCAAGCCAGCACCGGCAATCTGGCAGCAACAGCGCAGGCCGCATGAACTGGGCAGCTCGACCCTCGCAGACACAAAAAAGGTCGCAGCATAGACGCTGCGACACTTTTGTAAAAGGCTAGAAAAAGGAACTACGCAGCCTTCGATGGGGCCACACACGCGTACAACAAAAGCAGTACGTTCACTCCGGGAATTAGCATCAGGAGCGTAAGATAAGCACCCTTGCCCATATCACGAAGGCGCTTGAGCATCTGCATCAAACCAACCATCGCAGCCAATAGGCTGGCGACGATGCTAACAAAAATGCCCAATGTACCAAACGTTCCGTGATGGAAATAATTTGCGAAATAATAAATCGCGGCATAACTGATCGCCGCCGCAATCGCGACGATTAGGACCAGACGTAGAATAAAAGAGAATCGGCCGATAACGCCTTCGGAACTTAGGAAACTGTTGTTCATAGTAATATGGGTGTTAATTTCATATGATGTTTTTGAAATGCCGCACAAAGCGCAACAAAAACCTGTCATCATTCTGATTCTCGCCAGGGACACACCAGAAACTAAGCGAGCTGAGCAGCACGCAACGAACTAGCGGGGCAACACTCCCAGCCAGTCTTTCACCTTCCCTCTATTTACTTTGCGGGAGATAGAGCGAGACCACGCGCCCTGATCTTTTCAATCGCCCAAGTCGCGTGCTCGGCAACCATCGCGTCGGCTCCGGATGCCACGACCTCGAGTGCGGGCAAATCTTCGGCCGTGCCGATATTGCCCAGCACAACGCAAATATTACGCTGAAAACGAGGCAACTTCACCCGTCGAATTGGCGAACCGATCATACGCTCGCGAAAGGTTAAATCATCCCACAGCAACAGCTCCCGCAACGCCGGCAGCTCACGCGGCAGAAACTTCGCCTCAACGGTCGGTGTGGCCCATTTATTCCACGGGCACACATCTAAACACGTATCACAACCATAGATCCGATCTCCAATCGCCTCTCGATATTCCAGCGGAATCGGCCCGTCGTGCTCAATCGTCAGATACGAAATACATTTCGTCGCATCCATTTGATACGGCGCATGAATCGCCCCAGTCGGGCAGGCATCGATACAACGGGTGCACGAACCACAGCGATCCTTTGTCGGCGTATCAGCGGGTAGATCCAGCGTCGTCACGATGTTGGCCAAGAACGACCAGGTCCCGCGCTTCGGCTCAATCAGTATGGTACTCTTGCCCTGCCAGCCCAAACCAGCCGCAGCAGCGATCGGCTTCTCCAGCAAAGGACCGGTATCCACGTAAGGGCGCTGAGCCCCGCCGTATTCCTCTCGCAGAATGCGGCACAGTCGCTTCAACCGACGCAGCATAAAATTATGATAATCGTCGCCCAGCGCATACTTGGCGATCCGATATGGACGCTCAGGATCAGGCTGATAATAATTCAGCGCCAACACAATAATACTACGCGCCTCGGGCAACAACTGGTCAGGATGCATACGGCGATCATTATTACGCTCCATCCACGACATCGTGCCATGCCGCCCTTCGGCGATCCACTTTTTATAATAATCACGCCGCAACTCCAGCGGCACCGGACTCACGCCAAACGAATGAAAGCCAAGGGCTTGCGCCTCCACTTTCAATCGCTCTCGTATTTCTGCTGCGGAGTCGCTCATAGTCCAGCTATGGTGGGCGCCGCAGCCGAAGTCGAGCCTCCATCAAATCTCCGCCGATTTGCGACGTTTTCAAGTGACAGCAGTTCGGATTCTCCTACAACTTCAACCACAAATGAGTCATCCGATCTGGCCAGTCGTCACCGAAAACCTTGCAGAGCAGTTATCTGCCGCTCAAGGCGGCATCGTACACCCTGCGCAACTCCTACCGTATCTGCCACTCAGCCTCGCACTCATCGAACAGACACTCGACCAACTCACCACATCCGAGCGCGTCAAAAAACAAAATCAGGACGGCCTCGTTGCTTATATTTTCAACGAGTCGCTCAACAAAGCGTCGCACACCTTTAATCCCAGACGCTGCGTCTACTCTGACGAAGCACTGGATGAGAAAGCATTCACCGCCATCACTCCCAGCGTACGCAAAAAAATCGAAGCCGAACTCACGAATCTAGCTGGCAACGACACCTGGCCCGCACACGCGGTACGCGAACATGAGCTCGTCTATCTGGCGGCAAATCTACCCGAACCAGTTAGCACCAGCTCAATCGCCGGCCATTCACGCCTACCTTTTAAGCGCGCCGAGCGACACCTCAGCGAACTAAAACGACGCGGCACACTGCAATTCGACTCGGCACTCAACACATGGGCGTTGCCCCCACTGCGCTATCCGCGCACTGTATACTCACGCCAAGATCTCTTTATTCGACAATTTCCCGGAGCAATCAAAGAAGAATTTGAAGTTCGCCTGATCAAAGGTCTATCCTACGCGCTGGGCATTCTGTTGCTCAGCCTGATTGTCGCGATCGTCGCCCGACTGCCTTTCCCTTTGGTCTTTTTTGGTAGCCTGATCATCGCATTTTTCACCTTTATCAATATTTTAAAAGCAGCGCCACAACCCATTCCAGAAATTTAAAGTTATGACCTATAAATTCCCAAACCAAAATCAGCCGAACCAGGCACTCAACCCATTCGATGGATTTAAAGGCCCACTGGTCCTGATCCTGCTCGCCCTCATCGGCCTGACAGTCGTACTCATGCGCACCGCCCGCGTACAACGCGTGTCCGGTACCGAAGTCGGCATCAAGGTCAACAATGTCACGGGTGATATCACCGTGATTGCGGAGTCCGGCACCAATATTTATAATGGCTTGCTCAATTCGTTTCACTTGCTGGATATGACCGTACAGCGCCTCGAAATGGTCTCCGAAGCCGGCCGAGGGCAACGCAGTGGGCGCGACGACTTGCGGATCAAAACTGTCGATGGCAGCGATGTCTTTCTCGACCTGACCATCAACTATCAGCTGCGCCGCGACATGGTCGAAGAGGTAGTCACCACCTCGGGCCTCGAAGACGCCTATAAATACAAGTGGGTGCGCGATTACTCCCGCTCGGTATGCCGCAATGTGTTCGGCGAAATGACCACCGAAGAGTTCTACGATGCCAGCGTGCGTAACGTCAAAGCACAGAAAGCGATGGAAGAGCTCAACGTACTACTCAAGCCTTACGGCATCGAAGTCAGCAGCGTGATTACCGAGAAATTCAGCTTCCACAAAGAATACGAAGAACGTATTCGCGCCAAAAAACTCGCCGATCAGGAAGTCGAAGAACAGATCTCGAAAGCCAAAGCCGCTCGACAAAACCAAATCTTCCGCGAAGTCGAAGCCACCAAGAAAAAAGAGGTCGTGATTGCCACCTACACAGGTGAAATGGAAAAACTCATCGTCGAAGCCACTGCCAATGCCGAGCGCGACATCCGCCAAGCCGAGGCCTACGTCATCGACACACAACTCGGGGCAGACGCCACGTTCTATCAGCGCGATAAAAACGCCCAAGCTATCCTCGTCAAAGCACAGGCCGAAGGCGAAGCGTTAACTGCAATGTCCAAAGCCTACCAAGGTATCGGCGGCGTCAATCTGGTGAAGCGCGCTTACGCGGGCAAAATCGGCAACATGAAGATCACCGGAAAACCGTTCACCATCGAGAGCCGAACTGAGCGTCTTTCCTATCAGGACGAAACCGCCGTCGCTAAGAAAAAGAAACTCGCGAACTAGAGCGAACACCCGATCCGATTTACATCCTATTTAAAATCAAATGAAATTCATTAAACTCATTTCCAGCATCATCCTGTTGGCCGTGGTTGGCATCTTCGTTGCGGCCAACTTCTTGTTCATCAAGATTGACCTCGGCCAGACCGGCGTCCGCACCCAGCAATATGCCTTCCTAGGCGACAAAGGTGTGGTCCAAGAGGACTTCGGTCCTGGCTGGCACCGCAACCTCCCATTGCTGGACACGTGGAAGATCTTCGACGCCACCGTACAGACGACCGAGTTCACCACCGAGCAGGAACGACAGGAGACTCGAAAAATCTACAGCTTCTTGTCCTCCACCTCACGTAAATATCTCGATGCGGCTCCCCTCGGCGGCCCCGGCCAAGTTGAACTAAAGTCCAAAGACGGCTATACCGTGCGTCTCGATGTCACGGTCAAATACCGGGTCAAGCCAGGCGAAGTGCACAAAGTATACAAGGAACTGGGCTCCGTAGCGCGCTACAAGGGGATCGTTCGCGACCAAGTTCAAAAAGTCATCCGTGATATCTTCGGCACTATGCTCACCGAACAATTCTACGACCCCGAAGTGCGCCGCGTCAAAACCCTCGAAGGCACCAAAGTGCTCAACTCGGTACTCTCTCAAAATAGCATCGAATTGATCGAAATTCTGATCCGCGACATCGCGTTTGATCCAGCCTACGAACGCAAGATTCTGGATAAGAAACTCGCCGACCAAGACGTCGAGCTGAACAAGTCTCGCGCCCTCGCCGAAGAGAAAAAGGGCGAGACCAACCGTATTGGCGCTGAAACCCAAGCCAAGGTGCGCGTCATCGGGCAAGAGCTCATAGCCAAACAACTCACCATGAAGGCCGAGACTGACAAGCAGATCGCGCAGATCCACGCTGACGCACGCCTGACCGCGGCCAGACTCTCAGCCGATGCCGATTTGTATAAAGCCGAACTTGAAGCCAAAGGCACACTCCTCGAAAAGGAAGCCTCCGCGGAAGGCGAGCGCCTCAAGGCAACCGCGCTCAATACACCGGGCGGTGAAAACCTGGTCGCATTCGAATTGATCGAACAACTCAACCTCGGTGAGATCACGGTATCTACCCAGAATAACGACTTCCTCGACGTCGAATCCATTCTGAAAAAAATCGGCACCAAGGCCGAGTAGCGAGCCAAGCAAATTGCACACGAAGGCCATTGGATACAATCCAGTGGCCTTTTTTGTATCAGGTAAGCGACGACTGCTCCCGGCCACGCAAGCACAGTCGAGAAAATATTCAAAATTCGATGTTGGAGGTTCGAAGTCGGACGTTCAGATTGTCCTATTTAACCGACTTCACTTTAGGTGCCTTTCAACCTCCCCACTTTCATACCAAGCAATGTCCACCAAATACACTGAAGACAGCATCAGGTCTCTCGACTGGAAAGAACACATCCGCCTGCGCCCTGGGATGTATATTGGTAAGCTCGGTGACGGCTCTTCCTCCGACGATGGCATTTACATTCTCCTTAAAGAGGTCATCGACAACTCGATTGACGAATTCGTCATGGGCAACGGCAAGCTCATTGAGGTCAACATCGACGGAACGCACGTCTCGGTGCGCGACTACGGCCGGGGCATCCCGCTCGGCAAACTCAAGGATTGTGCCTCCAAGATCAACACAGGCGCGAAATACGATTCCGAGGCCTTCAAGAAATCGGTCGGCCTGAATGGTGTTGGCATCAAAGCGGTCAACGCCCTCTCCTCTGAGTTTGCGGTACAAGCCTTCCGCGAGGGGGTCACGCGATCGGTGCAGTTCTCCAAAGGCGAAGTGGTACGCGAAGACAAAAAGGACCAGGCTGCCGTGGATGCAGAAAACGGCACCGCGCTGCGCTTCGATCCGGACCCTGAAATTTTCGGGCAGATCCGCTACCGCGACGACTATGTAGAGGACATGCTGTGGAACTACGCCTACCTCAACCGCGGCCTGACCATCCTCTACAACGGCAAAAAGTTTAAGTCAGAAAACGGTCTAAAGGATCTGCTCAATAACAAACTCGATGGCGAGCCGATGTACCCGATCGTCCATCTAAGCGATACCGACATCGAGATCGCGTTCACTCACAACGACTCCTACGGCGAAGACTACTATTCCTTCGTCAACGGCCAGCATACCACGATGGGCGGCACCCACCTCAGTGCCTTCAGGGAGGCACTGGCCAAGACCATCAAAGATTTCTACAAAAAGGATTTCGACGCGGTCGACATCCGCACCTCGATCTGCGCGGCCGTGGCGATCAAAGTCGAAGAGCCTGTGTTTGAATCGCAAACCAAGACTAAGCTCGGATCGCAGGACATGGGCCCGAAAGGCCCGACCGTCCGCACCTTCTTAATCAACTTCGTCAAGCAGGCGCTGGACAACTACCTGCACCGCAATCCGAAAACCGCAGAAATCCTGGTCAAGAAAATCCAGGAATCGGAGCGCAACCGCAAAGAGCTCAAGGGCATTCAAAAGCTGGCACGCGACCGCGCGCGCAAAAATAAAGTCCACAACAAAAAGCTGCGTGATTGCCGCGTCCACCTCGGCACCAAGAAAGACCGGCGCTTAGAATCCACCCTCTTTATTACGGAGGGTGATTCCGCTTCCGGTTCGATCACCAAGGCACGCGACGTCAACACACAGGCGGTGTTCTCGCTCAAGGGTAAGCCACTGAACTCCTTCGGACTGACCAAGAAAGTCGTGTACGAAAACGAAGAGTTCAACCTACTCCAAGACGCGCTCAATATCGAGAACGGCATTGAGGACCTACGCTACAACAACGTCGTGATCGCCACCGATGCCGATGTCGACGGCATGCACATCCGCCTGCTATTGATCACGTTCTTCCTGCAGTTCTTCCCTGAGTTGATCAAGCAAGGCCACCTTCATATTTTGCAGACGCCGCTGTTTCGCGTGCGCAACAAAAAGGTCACCCGCTACTGCTACAACGAGGTGGAGCGCGTCAAAGCGATCAAAGAATGCAGCCCCAAACCTGAAATCACCCGCTTCAAAGGTCTTGGGGAAATTTCCCCTGACGAGTTTGGTCACTTCATTGGCAAAAACATCCGCCTCGACCCGGTTATCATAGCAAAAGGCATGACGATTAAGGATATGCTGACGTTTTACATGGGCAAGAACACGCCCGACCGCCAGCAGTTCATCATCGACAACCTCAAGGTGGAGCAAGATGAACCAGAGGCAGCCAAGGCATAGCAAACCGCACCCCGCCATCAGAACGATGGCATAACAAACTAGCGCGGCACGCTGCACCCCCTTGCATATAGCGCGAAAAAGCCCGCCGATTGGCGGGCTTTTGTTAAATACACAGTGGCTTCGGTCTTAGCGCAGCCGAACCAGCAGATCCTTGCTGTCGACTTGATCGCCGACCTGCACTTCGATGCTGTCGACGACCCCATCAGCCAAGGCATATACGGTGGTTTGCATCTTCATCGCTTCGAGCACACACAGCTTTTCCTTATGCTTCACCTTCTGTCCGACCGAGACCGCGACGCTGCTGACCATTGCAGGAATGGGTGCACCGACCTCCATTTTATTTGAGGCATCGGCTTTACTGCGCTTCTTGCTGTCCGTCTTAATCGATCGATCGAGGATCACGCATTCGCGTGCACGGCCATTCAACTCAAAGGTGAGCGTGCGCTCGCCCTCTTCGTTCGGCTCCGAAACATAGATAAGCTTAACAATCAGTCGCTTGCCCGGCTCGATATCAACCGTAATTTCCTCGCCGACCTTGAGGCCGTAGAAGAAGGCCGGAGTCGACAACACGCGCGGATGTCCGTAGGTTTCAACCTTTTTAATCAGGTCGTCGAACACCTTCGGATACATTAGGTAAGCATACAGATCATCGTCCGAGATCTCACGCTTGTACTTCTCCTTAAGTTCCACTCGAGTCGCTTCGAGGTCGACCGGATCCGCACGGTCACCAGGACGACCGGTGAAAGGCTTGCGATCGCCCAGTACCACCTCCTGTACCTTCTTAGGCCAGCCGCCCTTGGGTTGCCCGAGTCCGCCGGACAGCATGTCGACGACCGACTGCGGAAATGCGGTTCCAGGCTCCAGATTGACGAGATCGGCGGGTTCCACGCCTTTGGTCAGCAAGAACATGGACAGGTCGCCCACGACCTTGGAGGACGGTGTGACTTTGACAATGTCGCCGAGCAGTTCATTGACCTCATGGTAGTAGCGTACCACTTCCGGCCAGCGGGCACCGAGGCCGAGGGCACGGGCCTGCTCGCGCAGGTTGGTGTACTGCCCACCTGGCATCTCGTGCGTGAAGACCTCAGCGGAGCCGAATTTTGGACTGGTGTCGAAGGGCTCATAGAACTGACGAACTGCTTCCCAATAGATAGACAGTTCATTCAGGAACTTTAGGTCCAAGCCCGTATCGCGCGGATCGCCGCGCAAGGCATTGACCACTGAGTTGAGATTCGGCTGCGAGGTGAGTCCGGAAAGTGAGGACACCGCAAGGTCAACGACGTCAACACCGGCTTCGGCCGCTTTGATCACCGACGCGCCTGCAATGCCCGAAGAGTCGTGCGTGTGGAAGTGTACCGGAATACCGATCTCGCTACGCAACGCCTTGACTAATTTATAGACGGCATGCGGCGTGCACAGGCCGGACATATCCTTAAGCGCCAAGACGTGCGCGCCCATGCGTTCCAGCTCCTTGGCCATCTCCACATAGTATTTCAGGCTATACTTGTCGCGCTTCGGATCGAGGATATCGCCGGTGTAACAAATAGTGCCTTCACAAACAGAGTTGGTGTCCTCGCGAATCGACTCCATCGCAACCTTGAGGTTCGGCAGATAATTCAGCGAGTCGAAGACACGAAAGATGTCCATGCCGGACTCGGCTGAGTGTTTGATAAAGCCGCGGATGACGTTGTCCGGATAATTGGAGTAGCCGACACCGTTGGCACCGCGCAACAACATTTGGAAACAGACATTCGGAATCCGCTCACGCAAGCGACGCAGGCGCTTAAAGGGATTCTCATACAGGAAACGCATCGATGTGTCGAAAGTCGCCCCACCCCAGCATTCAAGGGAATAGAGATCGCCGGCGCGCTGCGCAATCGCATCGGCCACCTTGAGTTGGTCATAGCTGCGCATGCGGGCGGCCAGCAGCGACTGATGGGCGTCGCGCATGGTGGTATCGGTTACCAGCAGTTTCGTCTGATCACGGGTCCATTGGGCGAACTTTTCCGGCCCATGCTGAGTGAGATAGTCCTTGGTGCCCAACGGCAGCTTGTGCGTGTGATCATGCTCCGGCACAATCACGGGCAAGTCCATCGTGGGAACCGGACGCCCTTTCACCTGATCGTTGCCGTTGACAATCGTTTCGCCCAGTAAGTTCAGGATTTTGGTCGCGCGATCGCGACGACGCTTGAAGTCGAAGAGTTCTTTCGACGTGTCGATCAAGGTAGTGGTCGCCTTACCGGACACAAAGATCGGGTGGTTGACGACATTCTCAATGAAAGGAATGTTGGTCTTCACACCTCGAATACGCATTTCGCGTAGGGCGCGATCCATGCGCTGAATCGCGAGCTCGAAACTGCTAGCCGAGGCAGTGAGCTTAACCAACAGCGAGTCGTAATACGGAGTGATCACCGAACCGGTGTCGCCCATGGCACCGTCGAGGCGGATGCCGAAGCCCGCAGCGGAGCGATAGTTGACGATCTTGCCGTAGTCCGGAGCAAAATTCTTCTCAGGGTCCTCGGTCGTCACACGTGCCTGAATCGCCACACCATTGCGGGGAATCTCGGCCTGTTGCGGAATGCCCACCTCTTTGGAGTGCAAGCTATGTCCCTGCGCAATCAGAATCTGGCTGCGTACAATGTCGATACCTGTAATGACTTCGGTCACAGTATGCTCGACCTGAATACGCGGGTTCATCTCGATGAAGAACCACTCGTCGGTGTCCATATCGTAGAGGAATTCAACCGTGCCGGCGCTGTAATAGTCGATGGATTTTGCGATCTGTACGGCGGCATCGCAAAGCGCATTGCGCACGCCATCCGGCAAGCCAATCGAAGGCGCGACCTCAACGACCTTCTGGTGGCGGCGCTGCACGGAGCAGTCGCGCTCATGCAAGTGCACCACATTGCCCTGCTTGTCACCGAGAATTTGCACTTCAATGTGCTTAGCGCGCTCGATGTAGCGTTCAAGGAAAACGGCGGAGTTGCCGAATGCACGCTGTGCCTCTCCTTGCGCTTCCTCCAATGAAGCCTTCAAATTCTCAGGGTCCTTGACCACACGCATGCCGCGGCCTCCACCGCCAAAAGCGGCCTTGATGATTAGTGGAAAACCGATCCCCTTGGCAATCTCCAACGCTTCATCCGGATCGGCCACCGGATCTTCAGTGCCCGGCAACGTCGGCACATTGGCTTGGTCAGCAATCTTGCGAGCCGCGATCTTGTCTCCCATGCGCGCCAGCAACTCAGAACTTGGCCCGACAAAGGTAATGCCATGCGCCTCACAAGCCTTCGCGAATCCAGCGTTCTCAGACAGGAAACCGTACCCCGGATGGATCAGATTGACACCCTTGTCCTTGGCCAAATCAATAATCCCATCGATATCCAGATACGCGGCAACCGGCCCTTGCCCCTCACCCACGCGGTACGACTCGTCAGCCTTGAAACGGTGAACCCCGAAACGATCCTCATTCGCATAAACGGCGACAGTGCGGCAACCGAGCTCGGTCGCGCTACGAAAGATTCGGACAGCAATTTCACTGCGATTAGCGACAAGTAATTTATTCATAGGGGACTAGATAATTATTATTTCAATAGTAACAGTAATATCCTCAGAAAAGATACTACTGAAGGACAAGTCAATCCAGCGGGCAGAATAGAAATGAGACCTGGCCGTCGCGGCCCTGCGATCTAAACCATGTCGACCACCAAAGTGCAACGCGATCGCACAATCAATGTTCGCGATACAATTTCACCCGTGCAACCGATCGCGCTACGATTGACGTTCTTTTTGTGCGAAATATCTTCGTTGGAGATACTCGGCAACGCGTGCAGTCGCAGAAAGACAACGCGACGATGTAATGACAGCAAAGCATCACACCGCCACGCGGCGCCACCTCCTATTAGACACTCGACCGACACGCAGTCGCGCAGGCAGTTGCTACAATCTCGAAATCAGCAACTCGCGCTCGAAGATCATTTCCTTCGGCAAATGCTGAAACAGCTTCAAAAAGAGCTCTTCGTGCTGGAGGGTTTGCATCCTTAACCGGTCGCGGTCGATGGCCATGAGCTGATCGAATTCGGCTTCAGAAAAGTCAATCCCGCGCCAGTCCAAATCCTTGTAGCGCGGCATCCAACCAATCGGAGACTCTTTAGCGCCGGCGCGTCCGGTAGCACGTTCGACAATCCATTTGAGTGGGCGCATATTTTCGCCGAATCCAGGCCAGAGCCAATTGCCCTCAGCATCCTTGCGGAACCAGTTGACGTTAAACACACGCGGCGTCTCTTTGAGGTCGCGCTGCATATTGATCCAATGCCG
>DOCS01000181.1:974-1246 GCA_003503355.1 Opitutia bacterium | reverse complement strand
CCGTGCCCCCAGTTGAAGGCCTGCGTCACCAGCGGGACATCGCTCATGCGACGCCCCCCAAACACCATGGCGTGGATGCGCACGCCTTCGGGCTTTTCCCAATCCGGATCGATCACCGGACAATTACAGGCGGGCGCGGTAAAACGGCTGTTTGGATGCGAGGACGGCACCTCACTGTCAGGTGTCCAATCATTGCCCTTCCAGTCGATCAAATGAGCGGGCGCCTCGTCGGTCATGCCTTCCCACCAGACGTCACCGTCATCCGTCAACGC
>DOCS01000181.1:0-827 GCA_003503355.1 Opitutia bacterium | reverse complement strand
ACATAAGTCTTACGCCCATCCGGTTCTTCCACGCCGAGAATCAACATGTGCTCGGCCATCCAACCCTCATCACGCGCCAGCGTCGAAGCGATGCGCAACGCGAGGCATTTTTTGCCGAGCAACGCATTCCCACCGTAGCCAGAACCGTAAGAGACGATCGTGCGCTCGTCAGGGAAGTGTACGATGTGCGTATTTTCAGGATCGCAGGGCCAGAGGACATCTTCGACGCCAGGATCCAGCGGGCAACCAACCGAATGCAGGCAAGGCACGAAAAAGCCATCTGTACCAAGCACCTCAAGCACAGGATCCCCGATGCGGGCCATGATCCGCATGTTCACCACCACATAAGGCGAATCCGTAATCTCCACCCCGATCTTCGAAATCGGCCCGCCAACCGGGCCCATACTAAAAGGGATCACATACATCGTGCGACCGTGCATGCAGCCCTTAAACAGCTGCTTCATCTTACGACGCATCTTGCGCGGTTCTTCCCAGTTATTAGTTGGGCCGGCACCATCCTTATTTTGCGAACAAATAAAAGTCTTCGATTCGACCCGCGCCACGTCGTTCGGGTCGGAGCGAAACAGGTAACTGTTGGGGCGCTTCTGCTCATTGAGCTTCACGCACATGCCCTTCGCCTCCATCATCGCGAACAGGCTATCGGCTTCGTTTTGCGAACCGTCACACCAGTGAACGGCGTCGGGTTCGCAAAGGGCGATCATCTTATCGGCCCACTTTAAAAGGGCCTTGTGCTGGGTCTTGGGGGTATGATTAATAGACATAGCGATAACCTAGCAAAATGTCGGCAAATCGTAAGCATAAAGTAT
>DOCS01000231.1 GCA_003503355.1 Opitutia bacterium | reverse complement strand
CATGCGCTGTTATTGCCGCAGGTCCGTTTTTTCTGTGACCTTTTTTATGAGCTCGTTTGCTTGTTCGGGTGTTTTTTATATACAGTTAATAGCTGGTCAGTAATCACTTAAGGCACGTTTTGTTGGCGCCGGTTAAAGTGTTTTCCTTAGTTCGAATGTCGAATTTCCCTGTCACTATCGGTCCCTGAAAAATATCATGAGTTACAGTCTGGTTTTCGCCCGCCCGCCAATTCCCTGTGACGATGATGAAGCGTTTAAGTGGTTGCGGAAGCAGCTCGATGCTTATCGCTCAGATTCCCGGCCGCCGCACCCTCAATTGAAGTTTTTGCACGATGTGTTGACTGATGAATACCCTTGTCTTTGCGATTTGTCTGACGAACTGGTTAATGAGGCGGTCTGGTGTAGTGGTCCGCTGATTGATCGTTTCTCGCATGATCTCGCGGTGGTCTCGGTTGCTTTTACGCGTCTTGAGGAGGTGATGCCGTTCATTGTGGCGACGGCGCTGGGTATGGGATGTTCGGTGTTTGATCTGCAGGGCAAGATGGTCTATCGACCCGGTGGAATGTTTGACGTGAGCCGGAAAAGGGCGGTGTGATGGCTTTCAGCACTGAGTCGGGTGCTGTCTTTTGTGTACAGGCATAAAAAAACGGCGCGCCTACAAGGGCACGCCGTTTTGTTGTTAGAAAATCGGGCTAAGCTTATTTCTTGCCTGCTTTGGCCATCTTGCGGCGTACGGTCTCATCGAGGATACGCTTACGCATACGCAGGAATTGAGGCGTGACTTCGACGAGCTCATCTGGGGAGATGTATTCGATCGCGCGCTCAAGAGAGAACTTGAGCGGTGGCGAAAGCTGGATGCTTTTGTCGGTGCCGGAGGAGCGCATGTTATCGAGCTGCTTCGCCTTGGCAGGATTGACGGGCATGTCTTCCTTGCGAGGGTTTTCGCCGACGATCATACCAGCATAGACTTCTTCGCCGGGGCCGACGAGGAGTTTGCCGCGGCTCTGAATCAATTCGAGTGCGTATGGCATTGTCTTGCCTTGCTCCATGCTGACGAGTGTTCCTGTCAAGCGTGTGACGATCTCGCCACAGAATGGGCGATATTCGAGGAAGGAGTGGCTCATCACACCGTGACCACTGGTCATAGTAACGAGGTCACTTTCGAAGCCGATCAAACCACGTGTGGAGATTTCTGCTTCGACGGTAACGCCGGTGTTGTGGTGCTCCATGTTGGTGACCTTACCTTTGCGCTTGCTTAGGTTCTCCATGACGCCGCCGAGGTGCTCTTCGGGTACTTCGACCCAAACTTGCTCGAATGGCTCGTGCTGCTTGCCGTCGACTGTTTTGTAAAGAACGGTCGGGCGGGAAACGAGAAGCTCGAAACCTTCGCGACGCATGGTCTCAACCAGAACGGCGATCTGCATGGCGCCACGTGCGTTGACGAGGAAACGTGTGCCGTCATCAGTGTCTTCGACGCTGATGGAAATGTTGGATTGTGTTTCGCGGATGAGGCGCTCACGGATTTGACGAGAAGTGACCTTCTTGCCATCTTTACCAGCGAGTGGGCCACTGTTGACGGAGAACTCCATCTGCACGGTAGCGGGATCAATTTCAACGAAAGGAAGGGATTCTGCGTCAGGTGAGGCTGCAAGCGTATCGCCAATGTCGACATCGTCGAAACCTGCGAGGCCGACGATGTCACCAGCAACAGCTTCAGTCACGTCGTCAGTATCACCTGCGCCGGAGAAGCTTTTCATCTTAGTGACTTTAACGCGGTCTTTGCTGCCATCCTTGCGGAGTGCGTAAATGGTTTGACCGACTTTGATCTCACCAGAGAGCACGCGGCCGATCGCCATACGGCCAACATAATTGTCCCAGTCGATGTTACTCGCAAGCATGCGGAATTCGCCTTCTTCGATGACGGGTGCTGGAATGCGATCAACGATAGTCTCGAACAGATCGATCATGTCTTCCCGTGGGCCATCGACTTCGCGGTCAGCGAAGCCCATCTTAGCGGATGCATAGAGGAAGGGGGCGTTGAACTGATCTTCGTCGGCATCGAGGTCGAGGAACAGCTCAAGCACTTTGTCGTGCACCCATTCTGGGCGAGAAGTATCGCGGTCAACTTTGTTGACCACGCAAATTGTTTTGAGGCCTTGATCCAGTGCCTTGCGAAGCACCCAGCGTGTCTGCGCTTGTGGGCCGCCTACGGCGTCGGTTAGGAGGAGCACGCCGTCGACCATTTTCATCACACGTTCTACTTCAGCACCGAAGTCGGCGTGACCTGGAGTATCAACGATGTTGATGGTGTATTCTTCACCATCTTTCGGGTTGATCCACTTCACTGCGAGGTTCTTGGCTTTAATGGTAATGCCTTTCTCGCGTTCGAGATCCATCGAGTCCATCGCACGCTCTTGCACTTGCTGGTTTTCGCGGTAGGTGCCGCTCTGCGCTAAGAGGCAGTCGACGAGTGTGGTCTTGCCGTGATCAACGTGAGCGATGATGGCGATGTTGCGGATGTTTTTAGCGTTCATGGGAAAAATGAAAAACCCGCCATGGTTAGCTGCGGCGGGGTGTATTTCAGCGCGCGATCACGCGCAGACGAATCTTGGAAGTCAATCGAAATCCGCTGAGCGATTTGTTGCTAAGGCAACTCAGTTACATTGTTGGGGGTGGAATCTGTGGCGGCAGTGATGTGTATCGCGACACCAATGGCATTTTGCTCTGCGATGTGCTATTGGGAAATTTGTGCAAGTGTCAGTTGGGGTGCTGCGTCAGGTCTGCGGCGTTCGTTGATCAAAACACTCGCTTAGAGCGTGTATTCGACCAGTGGTTCTGGGTCCAAGACATTGGTGTCCGGCATGCTTTCGTTGAGCGTAGCCTCAAACCAGTTGCGCGCTTCGGGGTCTCCATGGGTGAGCACGATGTTGCGGGCGTTGGTCTGCTGGGCGTAGTCGGTCAGTTCTTCGCGATCAGCATGGCCGCTGAGGTCGAATCGGTCCACCGATGCCCGGATCGGGGCCAAGTAGTCGAGTGTTTCGAAAAAGAAGCTGCCGGTTTCTTTTTCTGCCAACAGTTTTCCGCCTGGAGTGTCGGCATCGCAGTAGCCGACGAAGCAGAGGCCATTGTTGGCATGCGGCAGCAGAGCGGCTGCAATTTTATAGGAGGGTGTGTGTTGGACCATCATGCCGCTGCTCACGATGTAAATTCCTTTGCGCGCGAGATCCCGCCCTGGTTTCATGTTAAGGTCCGGCGAGCGCACGTTCAGCTTTTCCATCATTTTAAAGCTGAAGTCGATTAGCTTGGTGCGTTCGTGGATTTTGTGGAAATAATTGCAGATATCCATGCCCAGACCTGCGGCATAGACTGGGCTGCGGGGGATGCGGCCGTTGTTGCGCGCTTCGTAAATGATTTTGAACAGTTCCTGCATGCGGCCGAGGGCAAATACGGGAATTAGGCAACTGCCGTCGCGCTGCAAGATGGTATTGACCTGCTCAATGAGGCGGTCGACCTCGTGCTTTCGGGAAGTGCCGGGGACGCGGGCTTTCGCGCCACGGGTGGTTTCCAGTATTAGGGTGTCGATCTCGCCTTGGGGTAATTTTGCCCCGGGCAGTGTGCGCTGGTTTTCGAACAGCACATCGCCCGAGAAGACGATGCGGCGACCTTGGTGGATGAATTCAACCGCGGCGGCACCGGCGACGTGGCCGGAGCTGTGCAGGATGACCTCGATCTTGTCGGTGCCCTTGGTGTAAATTTCGCCACGGCCATAGCGCTGGGCAGTGAGGCGCTTGCTGAGCTCGACTACGTCGCGGTGTAGAAACAGCGGGTAGTCGGTGATGCCGTGTTCCTCTCGCTGACGTTTCATCACATTGATCGAGTTGCGCAGCATGCGCGGGGCCAGCGAAACGTTCGGGATGGAGGTGATGACGGGGGCGTCTGGGTTGTGTGCGGAAGCCACTGGGAGTGAGCCGAGGTGATCGAGGTGGCAGTGTGTGAGCACGATGAGGTCCATCTCGATGTCCTCGATCGGGCTGAAGTCGGGCATGGCTGCGTAGCCTAGCTCTTTGGGGTTGAGGCCGGCATCGACGAGAATGTTGAAGCTGCCGATTTGGACGTAGGTGGAGTTGGCGCCGATGCCGCCGAGGCTATTCAGGTCGATAAGTTTCATTTTGTTCTGTGTGCGCTCGCGCTCGCTTTGTCTGCCGGTTGATTCTGAAGGAATCGTCATTCGAAAAGAGGGGAGGTGTTTAATGGATGAGATCAGCTGGGCTGTCAATGCCGTGGAAAGCGCCTTCAGCGGCGCAGCTATAGTGAAGCGTATGGCGGTTGTAGTCAGGGCATTTCTAAGCATAAGCGCTCGGCTGTCAGAAGATCGGGGCGTCATTGATCTACTAGTCGATTCAGGGGCGGTGCCTCATTGGCGGGGTAGTTTTTTGCGTGGGGGCGGTGTGTGTGAAGTGGGTCTTTTCGGGGTGAGGCGGGTTAAGTTTAACAAAATTGCAACTTAGCATCGCCACGGTCGAAAAAAGCCCTTTACCCTCCGATTGTCTTTACCCACCTATGAGCGACTTTCTTAAGCACGAATGCGGCATCGCAATGATCCGCCTCTTAAAGCCATTGGCTTACTACCAAGAAAAATACGGTACTCCACTGTATGGTTTTAATCAGTTGTTCCTCCTGATGGAGAAACAGCACAATCGAGGTCAGGACGGTGCGGGTATCGGCTGTGTGAAGCTCAATGTCGAGCCCGGGCAGCCTTATATGGCGCGCGATCGCAGCATTGAGACCAATCCGCTCTCTCACATTTTTCAGGGCCAGCTGAAGGAATATCAGAAGAAGGTGGAGAGTGGCGTGATCCATCCCGAGTTCGCTGACACGGTGAAGACGCACTTCGGTTACGGTGGAGAAGTCCTCTTGGGCCATCTGCGCTACGGCACCTCCGGTGTTTATTCGTCCTCCAATTGCCATCCCTTCGTTCGCCAGTCGAATTGGCCGACCAAGAACCTGATGCTCGCCGGTAATTTCACGATTACCAATGAGAAGGAGTTAAACAATGACCTGATCAACCGCGGCCAGCATCCCATTTTCGGCACAGACACGCAGGCGGTTCTAGAGGCAGTCGGCTTTCATTTGGATGAAGCGCACGACGCGATCTATCACCAGATGCGTGATCAAAAGGTCGAAGGGAGGAAAATCCCGAAGATTATCAGTCAGGACCTCGACCCGATCCGGATTCTAAAAAAAGCCGCCGCGGACTGGGACGG
>DOCS01000184.1 GCA_003503355.1 Opitutia bacterium | reverse complement strand
TGCCACGGACCAGCCCCCAAGGACACACCCAAACAACAAAAATCAACACAAACGACTACCACACACGAAACCGCTTCGCGGATTCAGCTACCAACTCTCGCGCCCCTCGCCCAGAGAAGGAGCTGCAATAATTACCAGCCACACAATTGGAGCGTCACACCATCTCTAGGCTGCTCCCACAATCACCCGTCAAGCGCGATTAAAACGGCTGGGAATTATCCGCACCCTCGAGCTCTGGCTGTTTGGTGTCTTTATTGAAGCGCATCGACAGGAGCGTGGAAACCCCCTTCTCTGGCATGGTGACGCCGAACACGGTGTCAGCATTCGAGATCGTGCGCTTGTTGTGCGTCACGATCAGGAATTGCGATTTGTCGGTAAACCCGTGCAGCGTTTCACAAAAACGGCCGATATTCGCATCATCGAGCGCCGCATCAATTTCATCGAGCACACAGAACGGGCTGGGCTTGACGAGGTAGATCGCAAATAGCAGGGCCACGGCTGCCATCGTCCGCTGTCCGCCGGAAAGCAGTGTCACGCTCTTCAAGCGAGTTCCCGGCGGGCGGGCGATAATATCAATCCCCGACTCCAGCGGATCATCGGAATCTACCAACACCAGATCGGAGGTGCCGCCACCAGAGATTTTCTCATACGTGAATGCGAAATTCTCGCGCACCTGTTCGAATGTCTTGCGGAATAAGTTCTGTGACGTCTCGTTAATTTCGTCGATGGTCTTGACCAAGGCATTCTTGGCGTTCCACAGATCCTCGCTCTGATTCCTCAAGAAGTCGTGGCGCTCCTTCAAGTCGGCATACTCACTAATCGCATCGAGATTCACGGGCCCCATATTGGAGATGCGGCGCTTCAGTTCGGCAACCTCCTCCTCGATAATCGACCAGTTGGTCGTATGCATCTCCGCCAATTCTTCTTCGCTCGGGTCGCGGCGCTCATGCTTCGGCTGGGCGGCAAGCTTGTCGGGATCATCCAGATCGTCGAGGTTGACGCGTTTCTCAAACTCGACATTGCCCTCCCACAGCTCGGTCTTCCAGTCGACGCGCTCCAGCTCAATCTGATAGTCATCCACCGCCGTGCTCTGAATGAAGCCGATTTGCGAGCGTTCTTCAGCCAAACGAATTTCGAGCTTGGTCATTTCTTGGTCAAAGGAACGGCCTTCATTGCGACGCCCAGACAAGCTGCCATCGATGCCGGCAATCGCCAGATCCACCTCCTTCATCGCCGCATTGTCCTCGGACAACTGCTCCGCTACAACCTGCAGCATGGCTTCCAGCTCAACACTTTTCTCACGCTCGCGGGCACCGCTGCCCTTCAGCTGGCCGACCTGCCCATTGATCGTATCAATCTCCTGATTGCGACGCAGGATGCGATTCTGCAGACTGGCGGTTTCGCGTTGCACTTCATCGAGCACGCGGTCGACGGACTCGAGGCGCTGCTTCTTTTCGGCTAATTCCAAACGTACATCCGCTAGTGCTTCGCGCTTTTGATCGCGATTTTCACGCGCTATGCCGATCGCATCTTCCAGATCCGTGCCGCTTTGGCGGTCGGCATTCAAGCCTTGCTCGGCGGCAAGCAGTTCCTGCTTGGATTTGTCGAGCGCTTGCACGGAGTCGCCATGGCGGTCGTCAAGCTGCTCCAGTTGGTCTTCGCTCTTGCCATGTGAACGCGCATTCTGCTCGACCTTTTGCCGTTGGTTGCGCTCTTCCGCCACGAGACCAGACACCTCACTGGCGAGTTCACTCAGGCGTTGGCGCTGCGCCTCGACGCTCGCTTCAGCAACCATACGCTGCTCCTCCAGGCCTGTCGATTGCTCACGCAAAGCGTTCAGCCCCTTGCGCCCGGTGTCGATCTCGCTGCGAAGTTGACGAATCTCAGATTCACGCTCGATGACGCTGGAAGACTTTTTACCGGATGAGCGACCACCATGGATCAAACCACGAAAGTCAATGATTTCGCCGTTTTGGGTGGCGACGAGTACAAAATTGAACTTCGGATGTGACTTCCAAAACTTAACGAAGCCTTCCAAACTCTCGGCAAAATAACAATTCGACAGCAGACGCGCCACCGCCTCGCTCAAGCTGGAATCACGCGCCAACACCACTGAGGCGGCCGGAACGATCTCAGCCGGCAATGGAACCCCAGGCAATTTACTATTGCCCGCCTCTAAATTCACCTGAATGCACGCGCGGCCGAGCTTCCCAGCATGCAGCGTATCGATCACCGAGAGCGCCTGTTTCGTATCACCGATGAACAAAGTTTCGGTGGCCTGCCCGAGCAAAGTCTCCAGCACCGCAGTGTAAGCCGGCTGGACTTTGAGTTCTTTGGAAAGAATCGAGACGTCATCCCGAGTCACCACCTCAGCTAGCTTGTCGCCGAGAATGGCCTTTGCCCCTTCCCCAAAACCTTCAAACTTGGCTTGCAGGTTTTCGAGCACGTTGAGCTGCGCTGTCTTGCGAGCGATGCCGCGGTCCTGCTCCTGAACCTGTTCCTGCAGCGTACGACATTGCAGGACAATTTCGCTCGATTCGACGCGTGCCTTTTCAAGCGCCATTTCGCTGCACTGCTGCGCCTCCCGTCGTTTGGCCAACAG
>DOCS01000234.1 GCA_003503355.1 Opitutia bacterium | reverse complement strand
TATGATTCCCGATGCTGCAGGGGTGAATCTGTTGCCGGAAGGCGTGCAGAAGGCCAACGAGTTTGCTAGTAAGAAACCAATGTTGTTGGTTGCTGTCGCTTGCTTAGCGTTGGCGCCGTTGCCTGTTTTCCTTTCCTTTCAGCAGGCGAACGCTGCTTGTTCTGCAGAGCTTCGGACGATACGAGAGGCGATCGTGCCGCTGCAGTCAAATCAAGCGGCCATTCGTGAGAATCGCGAGCAGGCCGAGTTAGCGGCGCAGTCAATCCAGCTCGTCGAAGGGTTGGTGAATTCCAAGGCGAATTGGATCCAGTTTTTTGCCGAATTGCAAAAGAGCCTGCACGATGCCAAGGATGTTTGGCTCGATCAGTTGAAAGTGGTGCGTGATACGCCGGAAGGAGGTGCGCCGTCCTATGAGGTACTAGTCGAAGGTCAAATGCTAGTGCGTGAGGCCAGCAATAGTTCATCTGGTATTGATCAGGAGGCATTGTTTGATCGAATCAAGGGGCTGCAGTCGAGCTTTGAGAATTCTGAATTCGTGGTATTTTCGAAGTCCCCCGTCATTACTTGGACCAGTCTACGTGATGGTTTAAATGTACTCCCATTCAGTATTAACTTAGTCGTGGATACGGCAAAACCTCTTTAATTTCTATGGGTTTGTTTAAGAAAAATCCTGTATTCTGTGCGTTTCTTTTCCTCTTCTTGTTGGTGTTTGCCAGCGGTTGTGCGTTGGTGTTTTTCGAGTCTGTAAAGTTGTCGAACTCCAAGCAGCAAGTTATTTACACTGGAAACCAATTAAACGGGCTGCTCGCGGTAGAACCAGCAGCAACCGCTGAGAATGTCGCGGTTTCCGAGCAAAATGCGGAGCAGTTAGATGTTCAGTTGCAGCGTATTCGTGAGGACTTGCAGCGAGGTGCGGGTTTAGCGCTCTCGAATGACGGGGTGCGTGTTATGTCGGGCATTCAGCAATACATTTCTGACTTTCAGAAGCTCGTGGATGCGTATTCTGACTCAAGTCCAGGTAATGCTGAGATCGAGATTGCGGAAAATTTCGCCTTTGGTTTTCAGAAATATGTCGATGAAGCGATTATTCCAGAAGATGGTACAGTCGTGCCTGTCTTGGACAAGCAACGGCAGGTGTTGAGCTATATCGTCAAGCAATTGATAGCGGCGCATCCAGTCGGAATCCAAAAAATCGAACGCGAAGTACTAGAGCTGATCGGTACGGATCGGCATGTTGCCACGGGTTATCAAATTAACCCTGCGATTTCGGCGCGAGTGGGTGGTGCAATCGATACGCTGGCATTCAGTGTCACATTTACCGGCTACACCCGATCGCTGCGCCATTTTTTAAATAAGCTAGCGGAGTTTGAGTTGCCAATCGTCGTTCGCAGTGTCGAGGTCAATCGACCGTCGAGCGCGACCAAGCGGGCCAAGTCAAAAAAGAAAACCAAAGAGAGCTTGGATGATATTTTTAGTGCTTTTGGTGGCTCGTCGAGTGGCTCCACCAAAACTAAAACTGAGACGCGTGAGGTTAGTCAAAAACCGGTGATTTCTGAAAACGTCTCGAGCTTTACCGTGACGCTTGAATTTATCGAAATCATCCTGCCGTCCGACTCCGCTGAGAACCCTGCCTAATCCCACATGAATAAAATATACGACAAGCTGCTTTTAGCATTGGCTGTATTGATCCTCCTTGCGGGAATTGGCTTTTACTTGATGAAATCCAGTGCAATGCCGTCGGCTCAGTTGCAGTTTGGTCAACCTGAGGATTTTCCGTATGATGTCATCCCGGTGCGGCAACCGCCTGAAATCGTGGCCACGTGGCCCGAGGTTACCGAACAAGCCCCTGGCGAACTGTATGATGTCTTTACTCCGCCTAAAATCTATATTGATGACGACGGCACTTTTAAATTCAAGCCGCCTTATAGTGATGATGTTGAGGCAAAGCAGCCCATTGGTGTTTATCTGGCTGATCTGCGGAGGAATGCGTATCGTATTCAGCTAGAGGGGTATATTGACGATCGGAGTGACGCCTCTCTGAGCTTGTTGCTGCTCTTTAATGAAGAAACAGGCAAGCAGATCCGTGTACGCGTTGGGGATGAAAAAGATGATGCTGAGTTCAAGTTGCTTCACTTTGGGATAGACCGTTTGCGGGACGATGATGGTAACCCTTACAAGGTTGCCAAGGCCACGTTGTTGGATCAGCGCATAGGTGAGGAAGTCGTTCTGACCCACGGAGAGCGCCTAATTGCTGAAGGTGTCACGGTGGTGCTGCGTTCCGATGAGGATCCGACTGTAAACATTGAATTGAAAGAAGTGCCTGCTGACTTTGAGATCGCTACGGGTGAGTGTGTGCTGCAGGAAATTAATTTGGACGAATCATACGTGATCGTCGAACGGATCGACTACGACCTACTGGAGTTTGAAACCGAGACGCTTTACCTGCGAAAGGCCACTGAGGCAGCACCTGCAGCGCTCGGCACCGCAACTGAAGCCTTTCCTAGGGCGAAGGAGGAAAGTCAATTCTTTGACTTCACGCTCTAACCATTTTAAGAATTAAAGGAACATAAACCCAAATATGAAAAAATACCTCGCTGCACGTCTGCGCATTTCGGCCTTCCTCATGGCTGCTGCGCTAGGATCTCATCATGCCTTCGTACCTCAAATGGCGACTGCGCAGAGTGCTCCGCAGAAAATTCAGCTGATGGCGGATACGCTCCGTGCGCACGACTCCGGTAATCTTGGGCTAGCTAAAAAACATGCAGATGAGTTGGTCAAAGTCGCACCCGACGATGCCAACGTACAACGCTTGGTTGCTCGCATCGATAAATCCATTGAAGTACAAAATAGCGAAGTGTCGAATGCGGTAGCGGCTCAAGTGTCGGTTGATGCGAACAGTACAGTAGCTCCTATCCAGCTCGAACCGGCCGCTGCAGAAGCGGTTGACGAGCCCGTTGTTGTTAATCAATCAAATGCCGATGTTAAAACAGCTACGGCGTATAGCCGAACCAAATCAATCTCTGCGCGGCGAGGCAGTAACAATCGCCCAGAAAAGAAACAAGCCGCTGATGCTGATGCAGAAGCGATTGTCGAAGCGGTGGTTTCGGATCAAAAGCAGCTGATTGCGGCAGCGGAAGTTGCGATTGACGAGGCGCAAATCCTAGCGGCACACGATGCTTATGTTCAAGCCAATCAAGTGCTTGATGCCGCGTCAGCCAGTTTGACACTGAATGTATCGACTTCAAAGGTACTTGAATCGATCGAGTCCACTAAGCTCGACATTGTATTATTGAAAGCGCAGTCACTTGCTAAAGAAGGCAACATTGTCGGGGCGCGACAGTTTCTCGACGCGTATCGCGCGGCGGGTGGTAGTTCGCGTGCGGCAAAGAATTTGACAAAAAAGCTGGATAAGCAGGTTGCGGCGGTAGTTGCTGAGCAGCAGAAAAAGGCATCTGCGGCGGCAGCGGCGATTGCGGAGCAGGAGCAACTGAAAGCGGCAGCAGCGATTGCGGAGCAAGAGCAACGGGCAGAGGCAGCAGCGATTGCGGAGCAAAAGCAACAGGCGGCTGCGGCCGCTGCAGTTATAGCAGAGCAAGCAAAAAAAACCGCTGCTGCTGACTCCATCGTAGCTGCGGCAGCTGCGGATCAGGCGAAGCAGATTACAGCTGCGGAAAATGCGGTTAAAGAAGCGAACATGCTGGCGGAACTCGGTGCGTATGCGAAAGCCAACGGAATGCTCAATTTGGCGTCCACCAGCCTGACGCTGAACGCTTCTACTGCCAAAGTACTTGAAGCGATTGAGTCCACCAAGACCGACATTATGTTAATGGAAGCGCAGGCACTGTCTAAAGCTGGCAATGCCGTGGCAGCGCGACAGCTGCTCGAGGAGTATCTCGCGGCAGGTGCCCTTTCGCGTGGTGCAAAGAAGTTGACCAAAAAGCTCGATACTGAAGCTGCGGATCCTTACGCACGAGTCATTGAAGAAATCAGTCCCGAGTTCGTGGCACAAAATGTAATCATTGAGGACTTGCTGGTGCGCGGTCGTGCACAATTCTTGAATGGCGACTTCGATGGTGCTTCTGCCACTTTTAAGGAGGTCGAAGCACGCGAGGCCAACAATCCTGAGGCGAAGCTGTTTCAGGCCCGCATCGCTGAAATACTCCGTGGAATTCATAAGCAAAATCTTTATAAGACACGCAATCGAATGCTCGCTGAAGTGGATCAGGGTTGGGAGCGCCCCAAAGTGTTCAATATTGACGCGGGTGATGAAGAGGTCGGCATCATTGATTCCGGTATCCTGCAGAAGATGAAGGCGATCGTGGTTCCGCAGGTGAATTTCTCCGGAATGGAGCTGACCCGTGTCATCGATACGCTATCCGAACTCTCGGTCGAATATGATCCAGAGAAAGTGGGAGTGAATATTGTGCCACTTTTCGATGCGAATGAAAGTAATCCGCGCGTCAACATTAGTTTACGTAACCTCAACTTGGACCGCATTCTTGAATTTGTCACTCAGCAGGTGAATTTTGCTTACACAGTGGGCGCCGACGCGGTGACTGTGGACGCCAGCGATGCGACCGGCGGCGAGTCTTCGAATGTCACTGAGTTCTTTCCAATTTCACGCGCGACGATCATCCGCCTGACTGGTTTCCGTGATGACAGTGGCGGTTCGTCGGCTGCCGTAGACCCATTTGCCGCACCGTCCTCGGGCGGGGGTGGTGCCCCTGCGAATGACGAGACGACCGCGTTGAAGCGGTTTTTCCAAAGTGCTGGGGTCAATTTTGAACTTCCCGGTGCCAGCCTCGCGTTCGATGGCGAACAGTTGATTGTGACGCAAACTAGTCGCAACTTGGAACGCATGCGCGTCATTCTGCGTAACTACAACGAAGTGAAGCAGGTCGAGATTGAAGCGAAGTTCCTCGAAGTGACGCAAGGTGATTTGGACGAGCTTGGCTTTAAGTGGGGCGTTGAGCACGGCGCAACCGCTTTATTTGACGCAACTGGCATTCCTATCGTGGATGACGAGGGTCGGCAGAAGTACTCGTACAGTCGTAATTTTGATACAGGCAATCGCAGTTTAAATGACTCCTTTGGAACGGGCTTGTCGCAGTCGGCTATCACCGTCGGTGGTAATGTGGTTGCCGTCAATGCGCCGCCTAGCCTGACAACCACCATTGATTTGGCAGCATCTGCGGCCAGCCTGTTCACTTCCTCAGGCTGGAATGTCGCTGGCGCCAGTGTTGATGTCGCGTTACGTGCGCTGTCACGCAAGGCGGGCAGCGATTTAATGAGCGCACCGAAAGTGACTGTTCTTTCCGGCAAGGAGGCGACGATCAAGGTCGCGCAGCAGCTGCGTTACCCTGAGAGTTATGGTGATATCCAGTCGGAAGCCGGCGGCGGCGGCAGTAGTAGTAGCAGTAGCAGTAGCAGTGCTGCTTCTATTTCCATTACCGCGGGCACCCCGCAGGACTTTGTCACCAAGGATATTGGGGTTGAAATGCGCGTGACACCGAATGTGGAAAGTGACGATACCATCAGTTTGAGACTCGAACCCAAGGTCACCGAGTTTGAAGGCTTCGTTGAATATGGTGGGCCGAGTGTCGCTATCTCTGGCGACCTGAGTGTCACCGTGCCTGCGGGCTTCTATCAGCCGATTTTCTCGACACGTGAGATCATCACCGAAGTCACTGTCTTTGATGGGGCAACCGTTGTGATGGGTGGCTTGACCCGCGACGAAGTGAAAACCGTCAGCGACAAGGTGCCGATCCTTGGTGATATTCCTTTTATCGGCCGTCTGTTTCGCTCTGAAGGCGAAACACGTGACAAGCGCAACCTGCTTATTTTCGTGACCGCCAATCTGGTCAGCCCAGGCGGTTCGCCGGCACGCCAAAGCTATCGCAATGTGAAGGCCAATTCGCTGTTTCAGAATCCGACCATCATGACGCCTTCCGGTTCCGTGAATCGTTCGATCGAAGCGCCGACGGTTGAGTGATTAACTCAACTTGTTAGCTTGAGTGATACGGTGTGGTGCTAGCTCCCTTGTTGGCGGGCTGTCGTCAGTATTTGTGCGGAAGTAAAGGTTTCGTCTGCGTCCCTGCCGCTTGCTCCTATAGGAGCAAGCGGTTTCTTTTATTTGCTCTGGGCGGAGGTTCTTCAGCTGGGGGTATAAAAGTGTGCGGCTGGTTCTAGGTGCGGGTCGTCGATCTTGCAATGAGTGGTACGCATAAAATGTGATGGCAGGGGTCGTTCTTGTTAAAAATATGATAAAGCGATTTTGCTCAATTGGGCTGGGAAATTTTGCGTTGCTACTTATAGAGATCCCCCCATTGTGATAAAATATAATAACTCCCCATTCATTTTTATTGTGATCCCCTTACTTCAAAATCTTCGCAAATTCCCCCTTTTATTCGTCATTCTCGCAGGGGTGGGGAATCTGCTACAGGCTGCGGCCGCTACGATTACCAGTGACCTCGAGGTGGTTGCCACTGTGGGCGAGGCGTTCAGCTACGATGTCGTGTCCGACGCCACCACTATAACTGTGGCGGGTGATCCAATCGACGACGGATGGTTATTATTCGATGGTACAGGTACTCTTTCTGGGTCTGGTGTGGCAGATGTTATTTCTTTAGATGACGGTGCAACGCGCGGAGTGCACACGGTCACTATCACAGCCTCCAATGACGATGGAGATACAGTAGCCGAATTAACAGTAATCGTCGGCTATGCCGAGGATACTAGCGCAGCAGTAATTATATCTCCCGAAGCTGGTTTTCAGAATGAGAACTTTGTTCCCGCTTTCTTTGCATGGTACCAAGACGGGGAAGCAACCAATATTGTTATTGATAAAGACCTAGGTGTAACCAGCGAAACGTACAACTACAAGATTTTGCAGCTAACTAAAGGTACGGGCTATTATCCTCGAGATGCTAGTGACTTGACCTTTATGTATACTTTTCAAGATACTGAGACTGATGCAAACGAGTTTGCTATATCTGGTAACGTGACCTCTGGTGGTCGTCTCACTGATTTGCCGACAGAAGTGTCGGTTACTTTTGGAATAAATGACGTCCAGCTGGGCGGTCTTGGTACTAGTGGTGTTGGCTATGTTGATAGTGGTTTCAGTCCTGGGGCTTCTGCCGTGATACCGATCATCGCAGAGTTTTATCCCTTTGATACAAAACTTCAAAAGTTTAACCTTAAAGTGACTGACAGCTTAGGCGTGGTAGAGACGGTTATAGCGGATGGTAACTTAGATCCTGATCTCAATGGCGGTGAAATTTTAGCTCCTATTTTTGAATATCCTGAGTCTGGTATCTTGATTCCCGGCGAATACACCGTGAGCGCTGAACTGTTCGAAGATGGTAACAACTCTGGTACTCCAGATGTGATTTCAGATGACTTTATTTTCGAAATCAAAGGGTACAATCCAGTACCGGTTGTACAGATTAGCAGCCCTGCCGTCGTATCAAATGTTGATGCGGGAGAGGTGGTTGAAATTGAAATTACCGCGGCTCAAACGAATGCAAATATTTCTCAAGTGGAAGTGTTTGATGGTGCAACCTCGCTTGGGATCGCGTCGCAAATCTCTCAATACAAATTCAAACTGCTGTATGTGACTTCGATTAATGATCTTGGTTTGCATGAATTGGCAGCACAGGCAACTGACGACAATGGCAATGTAGGCAAGTCAGAGAAAGTGTATCTCAGTGTGGTGACTGGTGACGTGCCAACGGTGTCCATTGCCAGCCCCGTCACGGGCGCGTCGGTCGAGCTAGGCGAGTCCGTGGCGATTGAGGTGACCGCCAGCGATGCCGATGGCTCAGTGGTCTCCGTTGTTATTTTCGATGGCGACACCGAGATCGCTGCGGCGACCAAGGTCGGCGACGACAGCTACCGCTTGAATTTACAAGCCAGCCTGGCGTATTTAGGGCGCTTGGAACTGAATGCCCGTGCCACCGATGACCGCGGCAACGTGTCGATCTCTGCGGTGGCGAGCCTCGCTGTGGTGACTGGCGAGGTGCCAGCCGTGAGTGGTATAGGACTAGAAGATGCCGCAGAACCGGGCACGCTTGATAGCGATTTTACCGCTGCCGATACTGTCAACATCACTGTAACCGCTACGGATGGTGATGATGGCCAAGTGATCGCGGTCGAGGTGTATAACAACGCCACTGGCGCATTGCTCGGCGCCGCTACGCCCAATGGTACTGCGAATCAATACGAGCTTAATTATAAGACTACTGCAGTCGATATCGGCGTCATGCAGTTGGAGGCGAGAGCCATCGATGACAGTGGTAATGTTGCTGTTTCCACGGTTACGGAGGCCACCGTGCTGGCTAGTGCGGTGCCTGTGGTGGTGATTGATCCCTTGAACGATGCGTCGATCGGAACTTTATTGGAAGTGAACGTCACGGCCACTGATGCCGATGGTTTGCTGAGCGTGGAGCTGTGGAAGTCCGATCCGGTGAATGGCGACAGCGTTTATGGAGCGTTGAGCCCGACGGGTACTGCTAATGAATACCGCTACAGCGCATTGCTGACCAGTGCGGATCTCGGTATTTATAATCTATATGCGCGTGCGTTTGATGCCCGTGGCAATGAGGGGGTGAGCCCGATCGAGCGCTTCAACGTGGTAACCGGCAATGTTGCCGCAGTAACGATTACGACTGTTGATGACACTGCGAGTGTTCTCAATGAAGAGGTGACGGTGACAATCACTGCGTACGACAACGACACGGGTCTTGTCGCTGGCACTCCGGAAGCCGGCGACGG
>DOCS01000078.1 GCA_003503355.1 Opitutia bacterium | reverse complement strand
CTGAAGAGCGAGTAGTTGCGCTTGCAGTGATACTTGGAGCATTCCACCACGCACGATCCTTATGTCAGAGCAGCCACTTTGCAAAGTTGACCAATCCCCAATCCACCAGCGCGGCCTTTTCGCGACCTGCGATATCGAAGAGGGAGCCGACATAATTCAATACGTCGGCGAGAAAATTTCCAAAGAGGAATCGACTCAGCGTGCGTTGGACTGGGAAGAGCAGGCACGTGAGTCCGGCGAAGGGCTGGTCTATATTTTTGAGTTGGACGATGACTGGGATCTCGATGGACGGCTCGGGGACAATCCCGCGCGTTACATGAACCACTCCTGTGACGGTAATTGCGAAGCGGTGAATGCCGAGGGCGAGATTTGGATCGTTGCGCGTAAGAATATTAAGCAGGGCGACGAACTCGTGTATGATTACGGCTATGACATGGAGCATTTCCTGGATCACCCGTGTGGTTGTCAGGCGGATAATTGTATCGGCTACATCGTGCGCGAAGACCAACGTAAGAAGGTCAAGAAGCTGCTCAAGGGGCTGAAGAAGAAGGCGAAAAAGTAGTCAGAGAACGGTTGAACGGCTCCAGTTTTCAGTGTGGGAGCCCGCTTGCATTTTGGCGAGCTAGGAGCACCAATCGCCGCATTGGCCTTTCAGTGGCCGCTGTCGCAACTGGACTGTGTCGCAATGCGCGACGACTAACAGCTGGCGCAGGCTGCGTTTGCTATAAGCGGCGCGCTACATTGCTCACTCGTGTACCTTGCTCGTCATCGACATTGAACCAAAAAATAAACCCGCAGGCGGCTGCCAGCGGGTTTAGTTGAAGTCGGGCTGCGGCGGCCGTTTAGCCGTCGATTTGCTCCTCGAGGAAGGCGATCAATTCGTCTTCGGTCACACGGCGCTGTTCGCAGGTGTCGCGGTCGCGCAGGGTGACGGTGCCGTCCTTTTCAATGGTATCGAAGTCGATAGTGATGCCGAACGGGGTGCCAATTTCGTCCTGACGACGGTAGCGGCGGCCGATGGCTCCGGAGGCATCGTAAAACACGTTCCAGCGGCGTTGTAGCTTTTTATAAAGTGCTTGTGCGCGCTCGACCAGCTCGGGCTTGTTCTTCAGTAGCGGGAAGATCGCGGCTTTGACAGGGGCGACCTTCGGGCTGAATTTTAGCAGTGTGCGCTTCTCGACTTTGCCCTTGTCGTTGGGCACTTCGTCTATGGTGTAAGCGGCAGTGAGCACGGCGAGCAGGGTGCGGTCGACGCCGAGCGAGGGCTCGATGACGTGTGGCACGAACTTCTCTTTAGAGGCTTCGTCGAAGATGGTCATCGACTTGCCGGAGTGCTTCTGGTGCTGCATCAGATCGTAATCACCGCGGCAGGCGATACCCCACAGTTCTTGTTCGCCGTGTGGGAACTGATACATCAGGTCGGTGGTCGCTCGCGAATAGAAGGCCAGCTTGTCCTCTGGGTGAATGTCTTCGGTGATGCCTTCGCGCGACAGGCCGATGGAGACGAGCCAGTCGGTGCACGTATCGATCCATTCGCGGTGCAGCGTCTTCCAGTCTGCATTGGGTGAGATAAAGTATTCGATCTCCATTTGCTCGAACTCACGCGAGCGGAAGATAAAATTGCGCGGCGTGATCTCGTTGCGAAATGCTTTACCAATTTGCGCGATGCCGAAAGGGATTTTCACGCGGCCGGTGTCGACGATGTTTTTATAATTGGCGAAGATGCCCTGTGCGGTTTCGGGGCGCAGGTAAGCAACTGCGGAGTCGTCTGCAAGTGGCCCGACCTTGGTCTCAAACATTAGCTTGAACTCACGCGGTGCAGTCAGAGAGCCGGGCTTACCGGTTGCTGGAGAAGGGATGAGGTCATACTCTTCGGGCTTCGACTCAGTGTAGTCCTTGAGTACGATAGGGGCCAGTTCGCCTTGTTTGGCGGCTTTGCGTTTGAGTTCGGCGGCAGCCTTTTCGGCGATTGCCTGTTGCTCGGGGCATTCGACCACCGAGACATAACCGATGGTTGCACCCTCGACTACGACGGGTGCGAAAAACAATTGGTCGGCACGGTAGCGCAGTTTGGACTCTTTGCAATCGACCATCGGATCGGAGAAGCCGTCGACGTGGCCGGATGCTTTCCAGATGTCGGGGTGCATGATGATGGTCGAGTCGAGTCCTTCGATGTCGTCGCGGCGTTGCACCATATCGCGCCACCAGGCTTGCTTGATGTTGTTGCGGAGTTCGACGCCGAGTGGGCCGTAGTCGTAAAACCCGTTGTAGCCGCCGTAAATTTCGGAGGAGGGAAAGATGAAGCCGCGGCGCTTGCAGAGGCCGACGATTTCTTCCATTAGACCATCACTGGATACTTTTGCTGTCATAAGGCGACAAAAGATGAAGATCTACCATTTTGGGTCAAGGGTGGAAAAGTATGGTGCCGGCGGGTGTCGTCGAGGCAAGTCGAGTGATACGAGAATTGCCACGCGTGGTAATAGCGCTTTTTCTATCGGCAATGAAGGAGTCAGAAAAATTAGATCAAGCCACGTCCGCATCGAGCGGTCCGAAGTTGCCGAAGAAATTGCGCTGGCATCAGCGTGTTGTGCTGAGCGTGTTTGGCGTTGTGATGCGTCTATGGACCCGAACCTTGCGCTTTCATTTCGGCGCGGATGTGCAAGCGGTGATCGATGCCGAGTTGCCGCCGGCAGTGTTGATTTTTTGGCACAACCGCTTATTTGTGGCTCCGGAGTTTTTTCGCCGCTTTTTGCCGAAGCGTAAAGGGGCCGCGATTATCAGTGCGAGTGGCGACGGCGCGTGGCTGGCCGGTTTTTTCGAGCAATTGGGGATTCGGCCGATTCGGGGCTCGCAGCATGGCCGAGGTGCGCAGGCGTTTCGGGACATGATCAAGGCCAGTCGCGCGGGCTATGACGTGGCGGTGACGCCGGATGGTTCGCGCGGGCCGATTTATGATATGAAGGCTGGGGCATCGACGCTGGCACTGCGCACTGGTGCTCCGATTTTGCTGTTGTCTTATAATTTCAGCAACGCCTGGCGGGCGAACAGTTGGGATCGTTTTTATATTCCGGTGCCGTTCAGTCGGGTGGAGGTGCAGGTCGATGCGATCGCCGACGGCAGAAAGCTGGCTGGTGGTGATGCCAAGGAAGCGGCAAAAATCCTCAAGCAGCGGCTGGATGCAATTACTGAGGATGACGAGTGTCACCGCGTCTGACGGTCGCCATCGTCGTACAGTGTTTGCATCTCTGGCAGGATTTGTCCTGCGCACGTCGATGTGTGAACCTACAAAAAAGCCCTCGTCGAAACGAGGGCTTTTGAAAGTGTCTCTAGGTTGGTCAATTACTCGCCGAATGTCGGGGAGCTGATTGATTCGCTGCCCGCTTCGATGGTGATATTTTCACCGTCCGCCCAGATCTCATCGTTGATGAGGAACTTGAAGGTTACGTTGCTCTTCGCATCCGTGGATGTGAAGGCCCACTCGTATGGAGAGGTGTTCTCCAGTGCGGTGCCTTTTTCCCAGCTCAGGCCAGCGCCTTCGCCGCGTACAAAGAGGTGGTTACCAAAGCCGGCATCGATGCGTGCGATGATGCTAGTTTGCTGCGCCTTTTTGGCCGGAGCCTTCTTTGCTGCTGCTTTTTTGGCCGGAGCCTTCTTTGCCACTGCTTTCGTGGCCGGAGCTGCTTTTTTGACTGCAGCTTTTTTGACTGCAGCTTTCTTGGTGGCTGTTTTCTTAACGGCTACTTTCTTAGTCGCAGCTTTTTTTGCAGGGGCCTTGTTGGCCGCTACTGTAGTCGCAGCTTTTTTGACAGTGGTTTTTTTAGCCATGGGACTGATTATTTAGTTTAGTTGGTTTTCGAGTGGTTGACTTTTGCAGTGCAGGTAATGGCGCAACAGTTTTCAACGCCGACAATATAGCACAATGAAGACCAAAATGATATTAAAATAGTTGTGTGCCTTCGTTCAGTGTTGTTCTTTTTTTTTGGCAGTTGTATTTAAGCGTTTGTTGCGGATTGTGCCGTGAACAGGTAAATGACTTCCTCGGCTAGATTTTTTGCGTGGTCGGCAATGCGTTCAAGTGATTTAGAGATGAGGATCGTTTCGAACCGCGTGGCTGCTTCAATGTTGTCACTTTCTGTGCCGCTGGCGAGCCGTTGGAAGTTTTCCTTGTGCAATTGATTCACTGCTTTGTCGCGCAGGATGACTGCCTTGGCCTGTCTCGGGTCTGCTTCCACTAGCGAAGTAATCGCATCTTTCATCATTGAGCAGGTGAGTTGGCTCATTTCTTCGATCGTGCCGATGTTGGTCACTTGGCCATCGCGCGCCAAGATGTCGCGAGCCCGTAGTGCGATGTTGTGTGCTTCGTCGCCGGCACGTTCTAGGTCGTGGCTCGCTTTGATTGCCACCAGAATGAAGCGCACGTCGCTGGATACCGGAGAGCGCAGAGTGATGTAGCGCACCGAGGCGCGGTCGATTTCCATCTCAAGGGCGTCGATCGCGTCATCTTTGGAGATCGCAGCTTCGAGTTTTTCCGGATCGCTTTCGAGGAAGCCGTCGACGGCGATGCGAGCAGCTTCGTTGGCTTTTTCTCCGATGAGAATCAGCTTGCTGCGGAGGTCTTCGAGTTCGTGGTGAAAATAGCGTTTCATTGTATCGAGTGTGTGTGGGGGGCGTCCTTGCTTCTCGGTAATCAACCAAAACGGCCGGAAATATAAGCTTCGGTTTGTGGATCGCGTGGGTTCATGAAAATCTTATCGGTCTGATCGTATTCGATCAGTTTGCCGAGGTAGAAGAATGCGGTGCGGTCCGAGACGCGTGCGGCTTGTTGCATACTGTGGGTGACGATCACAATGGTGTAGTCTTTCTTCAGCTCATGAATGAGTTCTTCGACTTTCGCGGTGGCGATCGGGTCGAGCGCGGAGCACGGTTCATCCATCAGTAGGATCTTCGGGCGCACTGCGAGTGCGCGGGCGATACAGAGTCGCTGCTGTTGGCCGCCAGACATGCCGAACGCACTGTCGCCGAGGCGATCTTTGACTTCATCCCAAAGCGCTGCGCTGCGCAGGCATTGCTCGACCACTTCGTCGAGGGAGCTCTTTTTCTTTACGCCTTGGATGCGGAGCCCATAGGCGATGTTGTCGTAAATCGATTTCGGGAACGGATTGGACTTCTGGAAAACCATGCCGACATGCTTGCGCAGCTCGATCACGTCGACGTCTTTGTCGTAGATGTTGACGTCGCTGATCTTGATTTTGCCACTTTTGATGCGGGCGATTTCAATCAAATCGTTCATACGATTAAAGCAGCGCAAGAAGGTGGATTTGCCACAACCGGAGGGTCCGATGAAGGCGGTCACTTCTTTCTGGTTAATATCCATATTGATATTAAACAGTGCCTGCGAGTCGCCG